>NZ_DAGK01000002.1:113632-159660 GCF_002495725.1 Methanosarcina sp. UBA411 | reverse complement strand
TTCTGGCCAGAATTCCGAAAAATTGACCTTCTTCGTTCTATAAGGGTATATCAAGCTAGGAAAGCCGAGAAAAAGCAGGAGCAGTCATATAGGGCTTTAAAGGTTGTAAATTTCTTAGGAGTAAGAAATTATGAAGAAAAAACCGAAGAAATCGGACAGCTCCAGTCAATAAAGAAGCAAGGAATCTCCTGATATATTCTGCAAATCAATAGTTATATGGAATATCGAATGAAAGTGCCGTGTCAGTAAAATTATTTTCTTCTGAACTAAAGTATTGAAACCCAAAATGAAACAAATATTTATATTTAATAAGTTCTCTGACTACATTTTTCTAAAACAGCCTGTCTAACTTGTTAATATATTAGAAAAATAATCTCCTAGAATACCGATAATCTCTTAGAATACCGATATATTGATATTCAGGGGATGAATATTTAAAGTGGGGAAATTTGGCTATACCTAATTTTTCAATTTGCAAGCTTTACAGAAAGCTTGAGTAGGTTATCATTATATTGGGGATAAACTAGTTCACTCCAGAATTGGTCATTGATTTATAATGAAATCTATAGATATCGGTTTAAATCAGGGGAGTTAGAATGGATACTATTAACAAGTTAAATCTGCGTTCCTGCAGAACTTATTTTCGGAGAGCCGGGGAATCAAAATATTTCATACTTGCAAATTTGGTGCAAGGTTATTTCCAGTATTGTTTAAAATCACTGGAAATTGTGAGTGTAAGAGATAGAATAATTGTTGTTGCATTTTCCTCAGGCGCGGAGGCAATAGTGACTGTCACTTCCTTACCAAGGGAATGTATAGGAAAAGCCAAAGTGCTTAAAAACGGAATGCTTTCTTGGCAAGAAATATATATCTGAAGAAAAGCCGGAGGGATTTTACTGGGAGAAGAATACAGAAAGCCTAACCGTCTAATAAATGAAAAGAGCCCGTATCTCCTCCAGCATGCCTATAATCCTGTTGACTGGTATCCCTGGGAAGAAGAAGCTTTTGAGAAATCCAGGAGAGAAAATAAACCTATTTTTCTGTCAATTGGATATTCCACCTGTCATTGGTGCCATGTAATGGCTCATGAGTCTTTTGAAGATGAAGAGGTGGCAAGACTCATGAACAGGGCTTTTGTTTGCATAAAAGTAGACAGAGAAGAACGGCCGGACATTGACAATATTTATATGACAGTTTGCCAGATAATTCTTGGAAGAGGTGGATGGCCTCTTAATATTATTATGACTCCTAATATGAAGCCCTTTTTTGCAGGAACATATATCCCCAGAAATTCCCGTTTTAGCCAGACAGGAATGCTCGAACTCGTGCCCAGAATAGAAGAGATCTGGAACAGACAGCACGAAGAGGTCCTCGAGTCAGCTGAAAAAATCACATCCACTATCCAGAATATGATCTCCGAGTCTGCAGGAGAGTGCATAGGAGAATCAATAATTGAGGAAGCTTACGAAGAACTGCTGACTTCTTTTGACAATGAATACGGTGGTTTTGAAAGAGCTCCCAAATTCCCTACTCCACACAAAATTTTCTTTTTGCTCCGCTACTGGAGACGCAGCGGGAATCCCGAAGCTCTTTACATGGTTGAATATACACTGGAAAATATGTATAGGGGAGGAATCCATGATCATTTGGGTTCGGGTTTCCACCGTTACTCTACAGATAATAAGTGGATTGTCCCACATTTTGAAAAAATGCTATACGACCAGGCTCTTATCGCAACTGCATATACAGAAGTATATCAGGTTACCGGAAAGAAACTGTATAGGGAAGCAGCAGAGGGAATTTTCGATTATGTATTAAGAGATCTTACATCTCCGGAAGGTGGATTTTATTGCGGGGAAGATGCTGATGTTGAGGGAGAGGAAGGAAAGTATTATCTCTGGACTTTAGAAGAAGTCCGAAGTGTTCTTAGCCCTGAGGATTCTGAACTGATTACAAAAGTATTTAATCTCAGTGAAGTAGGTAACTTCGAAGAAGAAATAAGAGGTAAAAAGACCGGAACTAACATTTTTTATATGTCCCATTTTCTCGAAGCCCTGGCTTCCGAATTAAAAATTCCAGTTGATGAAGTCGAGAGCCGGGTAAAGCTGGCTAAAGAAAAGCTCCTATCAGTCCGGAATAAACGTAAAAGACCTGCAAAAGACGACAAAGTTCTGACTGATTGGAATGGACTTATGATTGCAGCTCTTGCAAAAGGTTTTCAGGTCTTTGGAGATGAGAAGTATCTGAAAGCTGCCGAAAGAGCTGCAGATTTTATTCTCAAGAGTCTTTACAGTCCTGATATACGATTGCTTCACCGATATAGAGAAGGAAAATCCGGCATTTCCGGAACTGCCGATGACTATTCATTCCTCATACATGGACTCATTGAACTTTACGAGGCAGGATTTAAACTGAATTATCTTAAAGCAGCCCTTTGCCTCAACAGAGAATTTCTCGAACATTTCTGGGATCCAATTCAGGGGGGTTTCTTCTTTACGGCTGATGACAGCGAATCACTTATTTTCAGGAAAAAGGAGTTTGCGGACGCAGCCATACCTTCAGGAAATTCTATTGAGATGCTGAATCTTCTTAGACTTTCTAGAATAACTGCAGATCCTAAACTGGAAGATAGATCTCAAGGGCTGGAACGAGCTTTTTCAAATCTCGTTGGAAAAATACCCTCTGGGTATACTCAGTTCTTATCAGCACTTGACTTTGGCTTAGGTCCAACTTATCAAGTGGTAATTACTGGAAAGCATGAATCTCATGACACTGAACACATGCTCGAAGAGCTCTGGGCTTACTTCATTCCTAATAAAGTGCTGGTTTTCAGACCTGAAGGAAAGGACCCTGAAATTACAACTCTGGCAAAATATGCGAAAGAACAGGTCCCTATAGAGGGAAAAGCTACCGCATACGTCTGCCAGAATTATCAATGTCAGCTTCCTACTACTGAGATCAATGAGATGTTAAGAATGTTAAATGTATGACTATAGCTAAAACTGAAGGTTTTGGTCATGAATTATTAATATTAAAATGGAGGTATGGAAAATGAAAGAGTACACACTTGAAGAACTTGCAGAACATAATGGTAAAAATGGTAAGATGTACATTGCCTATCAGGGTCAGGTCTATGATGTCTCAGACAGTTATTTATGGGAGGGTGGTACCCACCAGGGACTTCATGATGCAGGAAAAGACCTTACTGAAGAAATGGACGAGGCCCCTCACGGACCTGAAATATTTAAGGATTATCCTGTTATCGGAACTTTGAAAGAATAAAATAGTTTGGACTGCGAAATACAGCTTGATAGGAAATATTTATTGAGGTCGTTTTCTCAAGTTTTATCTTTAAAATACTTTTTTATTCTTCATCAAGTTGTAGAAAAACCATTACAGAATAAACGGTTAGAGCTCCAATTTGAAAAAGCAAAAGATAACGGACGTCATTATGATCTAACCATATGAAATAATTTGTATGAAGATACTCAATAATAGTTTTCTCAAATAATCTTTCATGGCTGCATTAAGTATAATTGATATAAATTCGTTCTTTCTCCCATGTTAATAGGACTCACCGGTACTCCGGGGACTGGAAAAACCTCAGTAAGTAAGTTTCTTGAAAGAAAAAGGCACTGGAAAATAATCCACCTTAACGAAATGATCAAAGAAGAGCATCTTTACACCGAGATCGATGTGGAGAGAGATGCGGTTATTGCGGATATGGAACTTGTCAGGAAGCGCCTTGAAGATATTATTGGTGGAAAGGAAAATGAGGTAATAGTTCTTGAGAGTCATCTTGCCCATTACATCGCGGACATTGTGATTGTACTCAGAGTATGCCCTCCTGAATTGGAAAGAAGGCTGAAAGCACGCGGCTATTCGGAAGAGAAAATAAGAGAAAATATTGAGGCTGAAGCTCTCGATGTTATCTTGGTTGAAGCTTTTGAATGGTGTGAGAAAGTCTTTGAAATAAATACGACAGGGAAAAGCATTGAAGAAACAGGACAGGATATAGAAAAAATAGTAGATCATATTTTAAACGGCGATGAAGAAGAACTGTCCGAGTATAAACCGGGATCAATTGATTGGATTGATTTGGTTCCTTAATTATTCTTAACTTAATTGTTTTTGAATTAAGAACAGAAGGAAATTGGTAAGGGATGTGGGGATTAGATCCCCGGAAGATTAACACTTCCTTTTCCCTTAAACTACTTAGTTACAACAGTCAGGACAATCGCCTGAAGGATATTTTTAGCATCTGACTTTTATCGTAACGGTTGCACAATCGGTTTTTCCATCCTTACCTTTTGTACAATATCTAAAACTGTCAGTGCAAAATTTACTGCATTTTGCTGGCTTTGTGTAGCAGAATTTACCGTTACTCTGCATACAGACCTTGCCGCCCAGTTTGGTAGTAAAACATCCTGTAGATGTAACTTTAAGGTTGCATCCTTTGTCATTACTCAGCACATTATAGCAACAGGATTTAGATTTACAATTACATGTAAATACATCGTTCCTTGCATCTGTTCTACACTTGTTCTTGCTGCATGCGGTGTCAAATGCAGCAGCAGCTCCTGTCATTGACATGACAAAGAAGACTAGTGTAAAAATACATATTGTCTTGAACATTCTTCTTTGCATTATATATCCTCCATAGTATTCACTCAATCACAAAATTTTCAAAGCTATTGGTTTAAAATCCAATTCTTACAGGTGATGAAAATATGATCTTCCGGACTAAACCCCCCGATTTATCAGGAAGATATATTTTCATATGATTGAGTGATCCTTCTACGATATTTCTTAACAAACAGTTTAATATTCAACTTTTTATTCTGATATTTCATGTACTTTTAACTTTTCTAAAAACAGGTACTTATCAATGTGTTTAGTTATAATACTGATTGCAGTAATTAACCTAGTATGTCTAATAAAGGTTAAATGTTAAAGTGTATTTTCACAAAACACAGAGAATTAAGGTCCCAAATTTCATGAAAAAGTTTTAAGAGTACACAAATAGGAATAGGATCTTCTTTTATTAAAAACTTTCTCTATTATGTGAGCAAGTTTAAACATTTCTCAAACTATTTGAACATTTTTAGCCCTTTCTTATGCTATAACTGTACTTGACTCTAAATATCTTCAAATACCGCAAATAAACACAAACGATTCAGTTTGTTGTAACACTGTCAATAAGGGATGAAAAAGAAACAGAATGAGACTTCTTTCTTATCAAATTAAAAAATATCATAATGAAGAATTGCTATCGCTGGCGGATACATTCCTGAGGCGAGTTACTCCATCTATTTCCTTGATAACTTCAACAACTGACTTTGGAACAAGGTGTTCCCATTTTTCCCCTGCAATCATCCGTCTCCGAATTTCAGTCCCTGAGTATCTCTCCCGGATATAAAGAGGAGATTCTTTTACACAAAATCCGGCTTCTCTAAAGAGCTGAATAACCAGTGGATTATTTGAGTACACTACTTCAAAATTAGGTGTCCGAGAAGCGACATGGTGAACCCAGATTGAGTTGTACCTGACGTCTTCAATGGGAAGAACATAGTGTCGAATAGGGAGATTTTCAAGTGCGTTGTATAGCATCAGCACTCTTTCCCCTGCCGTAAACGGATCAGTGGGTTCGTGACTTTTCTGGGCACTTCCTACTCCTACAACCAGTTCGTCGACTTCTTCCGCAATCTGCTTAATTATGGCATGATGCCCGAAATGATACGGTTGAAAACGTCCAATATAAAAAGCTCGCACCATCCCGGGTCCCATCCTCTGATTGTACCTTATATTCTCAATATTATGAATTCAGACCGTTTCGTTACGGATTCCGGTCTCAAAGCTAAACTCTTTACAGACTTCCTTAAAGTGTTCAGCATTATTTTTACGCTTCATATCAATAAGCTTTCCGACAAGTTCAAGGCCAGGTTTGGGATCTTCCATGATCTCCATTTCTTCGCGAACCATCTCAAAATATTCCTCTCCGATCTCGGTCCTTATAAAGACTGAGTTCCATCCTTCTGGAGCACCAACAGAGCCTACAGAAATATCGGCAAAGACCGAAGTGTAGTCACAGCAGTGATGGCAGGGGTTGCGAGCGTATTTGGCTACATCTTTAATAGGTACGGAGTGAACCTCACCGTCATTAGTGTAGACCCAGAATTTACCTTTGGTGAATTCCATCTTCCTGACATCTTCTATCTTGACTTTCATAATCTCCGGGATTATTTTCTCAAGCATTACGTCATGATGGAAACTTTCCATACAGAGTAATCCGATAATTAGAACGATTTTTTCGCTTACATTTTCTCGAATCAGCCGTGCAGAATGAGCTTGGCAGGGGACCCCAACAACTGCAATTCGATCGTATTTTTGGAAGGCTTCTCTTAGGGCTGCTACAACCGGGTCAGAAGTGTACTTGGTTCCTTTTGTTCTCTCTACATCCTCAGCGCTTGTCAATAGAACTACTTCAGATTCCCATTTTTCGTTTCGAGTAACTCCTATGGCACAGTCGATTTTTCCCTGTTTAAAAAGAGATTTAAGGATTCCACTGGTAACTCCTCCATCCTGGCTGCCGATATTATCTTTGGACCTGGCAGCAAAAAACTTGCGCACATTTGCAAGTTCATTCTCGATGAAGCCGTCTACCACTGGGCAGATTCTGCTGCAGGTTAAACAACCTTCACAGACTAAATATCCAGCTCCTTTCTCATACAGGCTCAGATCGTTTGGGTCACGAATTTCTGCCGCCTTCTTTACAGTTACAGCCCCTATCGGACATACGGCCTCGCATGCTCCGCAAGCTGCGCATATGTCATGTTCAATGACTTCTGCAATTTTTGGTGGCAATCAGTTCCCTCCAATACCTCAATTTACTTGCCTTACGGCAAGATATTTAATATAAAATATTTAAAAATATAAGAAGATGTAATAAAATTACATCTTTGCAATGATTTCTTTACCTATAAGTTTTATTGCTTTTTCTTTGTCAGGACCGATCGGAGATCCGGCAACAATTTGGGTAACTCCGATTGCCTCGAGGTCTTTGATCCTCTTTATACAGTCTTCGGGAGTTCCGCAGATAGAAAATGCTTCGATCATCTGAGGTGTAACAAGTCCGCCCATTAAAGCCCCGAAGTCTCCCTTGGCAATGGCTGCACCTATCTGGCTCTTTGCTTCCACCGGAATCCCATGGCGTTCGAGAACAAGGTCAGGGGAGCCTGCTACAATGAAAGCAACCACTACTTTTGCGGCATTGACTGCCTTTACGGGGTCCTTATCAATTGAGAAACAAGCGTATGCTGCAACATCAACTTCGCTCGGATCACGGCCGGCTTTTTCGGCTCCTTTCTTAATCTGTTCGACAGCAACTTCGAAGTCCTTTGGATGGGAAGCATTAATAAGGACACCATCTGCGATCTCACCGGCAAGTTCGAGCATCTTGGGACCTTGTGCACCCATGTAAATTGGGACATTTCCAGCTTTGAAGGCAAGCTTGGCACCAGCGAACTTAATCATTTCTCCGTCCATGGAAACCTTCTTACCTGAGATAAAATCTCTAATTGCATGGATTGCTTCTTTGGTGGTTGCAAGAGGCTTTTCCCATGCGATGCCCATAGCATCGAAGGTTGCTTTGTCTCCGGGTCCAAGACCGAGAACTGCCCTGCCGCCTGAGATTTCGGCAATTGAGGCAATACTGGATGCAGTAATTGCGGGGTTTCTGGTGTAGGAGTTTGTAACACCGGAACCGATCTTGATACTGTTAGTGTTCAGGGCGAGAACGGTAAGAGTAGAATACACATCACGGTTGTTGTAGTGGTCAGTGATCCAGACATAGTCGAATCCCTGTTGTTCTGAGAGCTTTGCGTAATATGCGATCTTTAATGCAGGATCGCTCGGCACAAATTCGATTCCGAATTTCATCTCAAATTACTCCTAATTACTGTCTATTGGTAAATGGGTCCGTTTTTGTCCCCAAAGTACTTCATTTAAATAATAATTAATATCCATTATAATGGATATTAATTATGATCCTTTACTGAATTCACATAACAGTATTTAAGAGTCTATATATATTTAACTGTATTAAACTAATTGTATATAATTCTCTTGATAACATTTTCCTGTCCATTTTTCCTTGTATTTTTCATTATTTTCAAGCCTGAACCACTTAACAAAGATCAACTCCTAAATATTTTCTCCAAAAACTGGCATTGACAACCTTAATTTCAAGTTATACCGGTTTTAACCATTTGAAAGAGAAGAAGTTTTTTAAGAAAATGATTCTTTTGAATCTGGCAAAAGGTTTATATTGGAAAAAAGCATGCCGTGATGACTTGTTGAACGGTCTAGTTTTATTATAAGAAAATTGAAAGAAAGCGTTAAAAAGAAGCTGTTTCTTCCTTTGCGCATAATTCAAAATACAAGCAGTCAAGTCGATACTTTATTTGATTATTTGATTATTTTCTCCTCGCTTCAGTGCTGACTCCTGTCAGTAGTTTAACATATATATACTGCCAGAATCGGACCATACTATAACGTTTCCGGCTATAACCGGGGTTTGTGCGGTATTTCCAGAGGTCAACTGTTTGCTCTCTCCGGTATCTATATCATATACGTATAGATCACCTAAATCCATATTTGCAAGGTCGTTGTGTTTCAAATACACAACTTTGTTGCCACTTATGTCTGCCGGACCACCAGTATCATAACCAGTCCTATCATCGCCTGATGTAATTTCGGTCTGTTTCCCGGTAGTAATGTCGTACATACGGATATTACCCAGCCTAGTGTAGAAATCCGACCATATCACTTTGTCGCGATAAATATGTGAAAACATGTTGTCGCCATACTGGCTAACATCGATTGCTTCCTTAGTGGTAATATCATATACGTAAATCTGCGGGGTATCTTCAGCAGAATAAGAATCATAAGAGACCCTGTTAGCATAAATGTCTGGATTGTTTCCAGCTGCTATTTTCGTCTGCGTGGATGTAAATATGTCGCGTACGTAAATGTAGGAATCTGCACTCCAGACTATCCTACTTCCGTAAATAGCAGGAACGCTGTTGTTGTCTATGTCTTTTGTAATGTGAGACCTAGTTCCGGTTTTTATATCATACACAGTAAGCCTGGGGGCTTCACTGCTATCGTCATGCCAAACTAACTTGTTGTCTGAAATCGCTGGATGAGATGCTGAGGAAGAGTTAACTGTAGTTTCTTTTTTGGTTGTAAGGTCATAAACGTGAATAATACCATTATTTGTCCACGCTACTTTACCATCATCGATAGCAGGCTCAGACCCATTTCCAATTTTTGTATATTTTTCGGCTGAAGCCACTGTTGATATCAGAATCAAAAACATGAGAACTAATGATATCGAAAATAATCTGCTTTTCATTTTACCCCACCATATGCAATTAATAAAGCCTGAGTCTTTTCTGATTTTATTATAGCAACACAAATTCATATGACTTTGATTTATATGTAACAATCTAGTTTACTTATTGATTTATAGCGTTATTTTTTATATAATTAAAAGTGCTCCCCAATATATAGTTATAGAAGTAAAATGTATTCTAATTTTAATTGCATATCAATGTTCATTGGGAATTTGGCAAACTAAACTTTTTGTATCTATTTTCATGAGAATTTCCTTCATAGCGCTCGCGATAAATAATTTAAAGTCTTGCTGTTTCTGGGTTTCTGGTAAGGAAGATCTAAAAATAAAATTATGTTAATATTATTGGATAAAGTTAGTAACAAGAGAGAAAAATGGCTAAAAGAGAGAAAAGTTAATAACTGAGAATTAATTGTCCAGACTCAGCTCTCCCACACATGCTGAGAAATCTCCTTATGATTTAACAATATCTTTCTAAATCTTTAGAGGTTCTCTAATGAATTGGTCATAAAATATTTATTAAATGTTTTGTATTATAATATCCTTAAAACCAAGGCATCTCAATAATTAACTATTTTTTGCTTTGCTTCCCACCTGTATTCATTCAAATTTTGCCAAATTATTTTGACTAATTAACTCTGGATAATTCTCCATAATTTATTCATAAGTTACACAACTTGATATAAAGAATTAATTTGTAATATCTTTATTTTATCTTATTTATATATATTTTAATGTTTGAAGTTCGGTTAAGTAGCAAGGCAAAAATCCCAATATGGTTTCCAAGGTTTTTGAGATCCTATGCGCTATGTCTTCCAAACTCGTTTTTATTAAAGCATTAATATTATGACCATATTCCTATTTTTATTCCAGTGCATTTTTAAAATAGATACGTATATATTTAAATTATTACCCTCATTTAAATTATACAACGATTATTTAATCAAAATTATGACAATATATACAAAAATTATAAGCAAAATTTAACTTCTTTATCACTTTAAGCTCTTAAATAATAACACACTACGTAAATTTATTTAATAAAGTACCCAAAATATTTTATAATAGGACCACTTAACCAGAAGTGTCAACTCAAGAATTCAACAATGATGAATGAAATCTTTTAAAAAAAGAGAGTTGATCTGGCTAAGGGCCGTAATTAATGGAAAGTATTGACCAGAAGGCTGCTGTCCTGTGGTCAATAGCAAGTTTTGATTTATAGAAGCCAAAACTTCTAGTTTCCGGCTACCTCCAGTGACTAATCCCTATAGTGATTGGAGAGTGGAGACTCTGTGTGCAACGTGTCCGCCCCACTAAATCGCAGAGAACCGAATTGGATAGGTTCGAAAAATATTACGCAGACGTAATGGAATCTTAAATACCCGTATAGAGCCGACCTGATCAGGGAATTCTATTGAAGAATTCTAAAATCCCTACCTGATTAGATTAGTTCGGAAAAGTAAGTATTACGAGTACGTAATATGGAATTTTGAGAATTATTTGGGAAAGAGTACTACTGTATACGTTTTGATTTCACTTATATCCCTATAAAAATCCAACCCAAAGGTGATACGATGCTAAAAAGACAACTAGGAACCCTATTCCTGGTAACATGCCTTATTTTAACAACTGTACCGGCTGCCTTAGGCGCTTCGAGTACACAGGTGGTAACTGTTGCCGGAGACGGAAGTGGAGACTTCAATTGTGATGGAAAAGCTGATGACGTCCAGATCAACCAGGCGCTTGAATTTGCTGCACGGAACCCTGGCACAACTGTTCACCTTAAAGGCCCATTCACATATGATATAACCGATTCTCTTCGGATTGGTAGCAACACCATCCTTGAAGGAGATTCAGGTACAAAGATTAAGCTCGCTAAAGGACTACCAGTCTGGGGTGGGCGTGAAAGCAGTATTGCAGAAAAGAAAGCTATGCTCATGGTTCGAGGCAGTTCTGCAAACGATGTTACAATCAGAGATATAACTGTTGATGGCAGTCAGTCCGACTATTATTCTGGCGTCAGGCTCGGAACTTCCTGCTATAACATGGCAACTATAATAAACTGCAACGGATTAACAATTGAGAATGTTACATTCCAGAATGGATGTAATGATGCCATGCTTATCTCAAAATCCAGCAACGTATTGATAGATTCAGTAACTGTAAACAAATGCGGGCATGATGGTATATATGCCTATCATGTAAATGGTATTACAGTTAAAAATTGTAAATTTATTAACCGAACTAATTCGTCTGTCCGGTTCGATTCCGTTACCGACGGAGTAATGAAGAACAATGAATGTACAACGTCTGGTGGCGGATACGCAGGTTTGGAATTGCAGGGATCTCTTAAAAATATAGAAGCTTCCGGCAACTATTTCCATGACCTGCCTGCCCCTGCAGTAGTACGCTTAAACACAAAAGAAACCAACGTAAATATCCACAATAACAGAATTGAAAATTGTGGATAAGAAGTTTTATTCATTGGAAAACTCTCAGTTCGTTAACTGGGATTTAACCAATTTATTTTCTATATCTTCGGATCAGAAGTTAAAAATTAGCTATTTTACGTGAATTTCTAGGTTTACATAATTATAAAGACTTCTGGCTTTTTACATTACCATTAACAGTATTTCTTGTAATGCTCCTTTTTCGAACCATGCATTGTGTCTAAACAACGTATTTTATGAAACTGCATAATACTTATTTTCATTTTCTGATGTGTATCGCGTTTTATAGCCAATATTTCAGGAAATACCAAGTCGGCCAGTTTTTGGAATTTATAACACGTCAGCTTTATGAATATATAGATTAACTTTTCGGTGAAAGAGCCTTCAACATACCTTGATTGACATGGCAATTTACGCAAAGAATAGATCTATTCTTGAGACTTAGATTATCTACTTCTTTTCCCTAGCGTTCACATAAGCTTAAAGTATAAATAGCAAAAATTAAAAGATTAAAGTATAAAATTATTCAGGGATAAAATTATTTGCCCGAAAAACGTACCAGTATAAAGACATATTTGCATATAATTAATTTTTACTTATAATTCGGAGGGGGACATGCAAGAAACCGAAGCCAAACCGATACGGATTCTCGGAATATCCGGAAGTCCCAGGAATATGGCAACTGATTTTCTGGTCCGGGAAGCGTTGAAGATTGCAGAGGAGAAATATGGCGCAGAAACCGATTACTTTTCGTCCAAAGGGAAAAAGCTGAACTTTTGCATCCACTGTGACTTCTGTATAAGGACAAAGGAAGGCTGCATTCACAAAGATGATATTTCAGCCGAGCTCTACGACAAAATGATCTGGGCAGATGCCTGGATTATTGGAACTCCGGTTTATCAGGGAACATTGAGTGCTCAAACCAAAACAATAATGGACAGATGCAGAGCCGTAGTTGCCAAAGACCCAAAGGTTTTTTTGAATAAAGTCGGAATGGGCATTGCGGATGGAGGAGACAGGATTGGAGGACAGGAACTAGCAATTCAGGCTATCCTCAACTTTTATGTAATCAACGAAATGATACCTGTGGGAGGAGGCTCTTTCGGAGCCAACCTGGGAGGGACATTCTGGTCGAAAGACAAAGGGGCAGAAGGAGTTTCAGAAGATTCCGAAGGCATGAGAAGCCTTAGAAGGACACTAAAGAAGCTTGTCCAAACAACTCAAATTATAAAAAAAGCTACTTCAAAAATAAAATCCGAACTCCAACCCTCTGAAACGCCAAAAGAGGAAGGCAAATAACATAAACTTTGGAAGGACGAATTTTCAGTACTCAGTTTAATCAGAAGAGAAATAAATCCATGATTTGACAGAACTTTTAAGGGGGAATAATTTTGGTAGAACCATTAAATAAGAATATAAAGCGAATAGCATGGGGAATAACAGGTTCTGGAGACCAGATGATTGAGACCTATAGCATTCTGGTAGACATTAAGAGCCGAACAAATGTTGAAGCAATGGTTTTTCTCTCCAAAGAGGGCGAGACTGTAATGAAGTGGTATCACCTCTGGGATAAAATCCAGAAAGATTTTCCTAATTTCAAGGTGGATGCAGGCCCTAACTCTCCATTTATTGCAGGCCCGCTACAGATGGGATACTACGATTTCCTATTGATAGCCCCGGCAACTGCCAATACCGTAGCAAAAATCGTATACGGGATTGCAGATACCCTTGTTACAAACGCAGTCTCTCAGACTGCAAAAGGAGAAACACCTATTTTTATCCTGCCTGTAGACCAGAAAAGAGGGAGCGTAAAAACCTCTGCACCTAGCGGTAGAGCTTTTGAACTTAGTATGCGCGAAGTAGATGTTACAAACTCAGAAAAACTTGCACAGATGGAAAATATCACTGTGCTTGCAAGTCCCTACGAGATTTATGATATATTCGGGCTTGAGCGACCTTCTGAAGATATAATCCTTAAGGTGAAAGAACGAAAGAAAAAGAAAATTAAAGAAGAAATCGGGAAACTCTAAAGATGGTGTATTTGAAGATATAAGAAATCAGAGGGGGTAAAGTTGTGAAAAGTGCATATCAAAATGTAATAGAGGAAGTAGAAAATCTTAAAGGAATTGAAGAAGCCGTAGCTTTAGCAATCGAGAGAGAGAAAGAAGCGAGGGACTTCTACCTGAGTAAAGCCGCTTTAATGGACCGGCCGAAATTTAAGGAACTCTATGAGTACTTGGCAAATGAAGAAGTAAAGCATCTTAGCTACCTTGAAGAATACCGGAATAAGAAACATTTACCCGTAATAAGTACGGAAATTCCAAGTGGTCAGTCCTTCACCCCTGAGTTTGATATAGGTCGCATAAAAGGTGGAGAGATCACACTTGGGGATGCTGGCATCCTTGTTGCAGCCCTGAGACACGAGAGAAAAAGCGAGGATTTCTATTCTGAGGTCGCAAAAAGGGTTGAAGACGATAGCCTGAGAAATTTCTTCGAAATGCTGGCTGGCTATGAAAGGGGCCATTATGAGTTAATTGATGGCTTCCTGGAGGATATTACCAGGTTCCGGATGCAGACCTAAAATCTAGAAGAATTACGGGTAATATGGAAGCATAATCTGCCGAAGAGCTTTGAGGCTTATAGATCGTGACCTTTGAGGGGTAGAGGAAAAAGTGCTTGTGACAATGATACCATGTAGGGAGCACAGAAATAAATGTAAAAGAGATTGCTGAAGCCTGTCTGGGCTGTCTGCATGGAGATAGAACTGCTGAATCTTCGGGAAAGCCTTAGGAAGTCATATCATAAAAGAGATGCTTTATGTAACAGGTTCATCCACTTTTAATAATACGCTCTTTCCAACAAACGGCTACTTCCTGGAATACGGACTGCAGGTAAAAAACACAGACCATATGAAAAGAACTGATGATATACAGAAAGCTAGGAGAGCAGCTTGCAGCCGCCACAAAAAGCATTAATAATTATTTTATCCAAGCTCTCCTTTTAATATTTTCTTCTTTTTAATATTCTCTATTTTTTTGAAAATCTCGGTAAAGGTTTTCAGCCTTGATAGTCATATAAACTGGAATTTTTACTGGATTTCCTGCAAAAAATACTTTCACCCTGCTAGGCTGAGATTAATAAGTACTGAAGTAGTTTTTGGGAATAGAGGTGAATACAATGGAGGAAATATTCAAAGGATTGATTGAGCGTGCCCAGTATTATGAGCAGTTTGAAAGTTACAGAAACATAAATTACTCAGAGTACTTTGGAGATGTGCCTGTACTTAAATTAAAGACTCCTGCAATGGGTCTATAAGATAGGATTTGTTGACTGACATCTGACTGACATCTGAAAGTAGATCGATTCACATTAGAAAAAGCTGCGAATTAAAAAGCTGCAAAATCTCTAAAGAACTGGAGCGTTGAGAAGTAAGTTTCAAGAACAGGTAACTGAGATGTAAATCTCAAGAACAAAGGTTTTATGAAAAACCAAAAAAATAGTTATGTTGAAAAAATAATTACAGAAATCCACAGAAATTAAAGGCGGAGAGAAACTTACTTTTCAACCAGTTCCATTTCAGCCTGTAAGTTCTATTCCAACTCCATTAGATAAACTTTAAGGTTGATATTTAAAACTATTTTTTGAAATATCTGCTTCTTCAGTGACAAATATTTATAACTATGAGGGATAAATATCATGTGGATTTGGGGGAATCAACATGGACAAGTTTTTTGAAGATATTATCGAAAGAGCCCATTACTATGAGCATTTTGAACTTTTTAGAGAATATAAGCAAACATTCCAGAGAAATCAGGTAGGGAAAAGAAAGTCTGGAAGAAAGGAATAATTTTTAGGTAAGTACGAAAAACAACTTAAAAGCTAAAAATAAAAAATAGGAACTGAAAGGCAAAAATAAACCGGAAGGGCTTATTGAAACCGGAAGGTTGCCCTTCTAACTCTTTTTGATATCCGCTCTAATTATTATTTACTGCCTTTCTTGGCCTTTATTCTGAAGTATATTATTCTCTAACAAGTATCACTCTTGCCGGAGCTCCATCCGTATCTATACGAAGAGGCAGACCTATGAATGTATATTCTCCTTCGTGGATACCGGTAAGATTGAGTCCTAGAAACAAAGTTGTATTATTTATAAGTAGTTCACGGACCTCATCGTCCCCTTCAGGTTCTTTAACGCTCAAGTAGTCAAATCCCAGGGTTTTAATTCCGGCATTGACGAGGTATTCAGCTGCATCCATTTTAAGGTGCACGTAATTCTCAAGGAACTTCACGTAACCAAGTGCCGAGTTCCTAGTCTTGAGAAGTACTATCTCTTCAGGCCCTATTTCAAACTCTTCAAGGTCCTGCCTGTGAATTTCACTTTCTACCAGCGTGAGATCAAAAACCCTGCACTTTCCATAAAAGTGATCAAGAGGCAGGTCAGCAACTCCTTCTTTTCCATCCCGAAGGTGCAACCTGGATTCTACATGAGTGCCTGTATGACTTCCCAAAGTCAGAATAGACTCGTTTACCTTATCCTTCGGGACAGAGGCATACCTCTGAATAGAAGGCTCCGGCTTTCCCGGAGATACAACCATTTCTTCTGTAATAGGTAATGAGACATCAAAAAATTGGCGCAGAATGAAACCCCCCATTCATTAGCGATAAATTAGAGTTTAAGTGCAGTCATTTTTGATAAAAATGTAACTGCGCTTATTATAGAAAGGGGATTAAAACGTTAAAAACTCTCCTCTGGCAGGAAGCCGATCAAATTTTTTCGGTTGAGCTTCTTTACTAGATTGAACTGCATTAGTTCTTTTATATACTATTTCTCACATATTCTGCAACCGCGTTTCCGACTTCCATTGTGCTGGCCGTTCCTCCCAAGTCAGGAGTGATAATTCTCTTTTGAATTATGTGGGCTATTGCCTCATCGATAATTTGAGCTCGAGTTTCTCCCATCCATTCCAGCAGCATCTTTACACAGAGGATTGCAGCAAGCGGATTTGCAATGCCCTTTCCGGCAATATCGGGCGCGCTACCATGTACAGGCTCGAAGAAGGCATATTTATTTCCTATATTTGCACTCGGGACAAGACCGAGACTTCCTACAAGCGCTGCACACATATCACTCAAAATGTCTCCAAAGAGGTTCGTCGTAACTACGATATCATACCTTTCAGGGTGCATCATAAGGTTGTAAGCCATCGAATCAACTAACATATCCCCATATTCTACACCGTTAGTGCTAGCGGTTTGACTGCAAACATCGAGGAAAAGCTTGTCTGATTTCAGGACATTGGATTTATGGACAATGGTCAGCTTATTTTTCCTTTTCTTTGCGAGCTTACAGGCATATTCTGCAATTCGCTCTGAGCCTTTTCGGGTGACGACTCTCTTCGTCCAGGAGAGGTCGGGCCCTATTTCCTCAATCCCAGAATACAACCCTTCGGTGTTTTCCCTGACAATGATAAAATCAAAGTCATTTTTCCCGGTGATTCCGGTTATGCCGGGAAGGGGCCTAACAGGCCTGATATTGGCATACAGATCCAGTTCCTTTCGGATAGTCAGGAGCACGCTTTTGTAATTAGGGTCAGGCACTGTGGTGATTGCCCCAAAAAGAACTGCATCACACTCTTTTATGATTTCCAAATCGTCATTTGATATTGAAGTCCCTGTTCTTTCCCACCGTCTATAGCCAAGCTCCAGGGGCACTTTCTCAAACTCAAGCCCAAAAGCATCAAGAACATTGACAGCTGCAGGGATTACCTCCCTGCCTATCCCATCACCTTCGATTACAGCCAGTTTCATATTAACTGCATCTATAGTTTAGGTATATGAATCTGGCGTAACTTTTGAGGTTTTTTAGGGGCCTCTCAGATCCAGAGCAGGTGTTCGGCGAGAATTTTCCCGCCTATCCCTATAAGTATCAGCCCTCCGATAATCTCGACTTCGTGCTCAAAGAAGTGGCCTATTCTGTACCCCAGGATTGCTCCGCAGAATGACATGAAAAAGGTCACACAGCCTATTATAATCGCAGGTTCAATGATAGGCGTGTTGAGAAAGGCAAAGCTAATTCCCACGGCAAGGGCGTCTATACTTGTAGCGATTGCGAGCACCAGAAGCACCGAATAATTGAGGGAATTTACCTTTCCATCAGGATCTCCGTAAAGAGCCTCATAAATCATTTTTCCTCCGATAAAGGCCAGAAGCCCAAAAGCAATCCAGGGAGCATAGTTTGATACAAAGCCGCTTACTGCGCTCCCCCCAAACCAGCCCAGCACAGGCATTAAAGCTTGAAATCCTCCAAAAAAGGAAGCTAGTTTTAGGGCATCCTTGAGCCTGAAAGGCCTTATTGTGGTACTGCTGGACATGGAAACTGCAAATGCATCCATTGAAAGCCCGATTCCTAAAAGGAAACTAGTCAGGAAGGACATTAAGTGATTACTCCAATTTCGTTTTATAATGAAATTTTTCGGGATGATTAGAAATCTTTAGCACATGAGGACATTTGAAAATAGAATCCCTCAAAATGTCTATATACCGTGGTTATTCCCTTTTGATGACCCAATAAATCTGCAATCAGATTTAAAACTATGTCTTCGTTATGGTTACTGATGAAAAATAATATGGAGGTGGTCAGGGGCAGCCAGACCTCGCCAAACTGCAGGCAGACTAAGTTCAAAAAGTCTGCATAAAAAGACTAGAACGGACAGTGTTCAAATTTAATCGTGGCGTGGATAATTTCACTCTGCTTATATCTTGATTCTGCTCATACCTTAATTTCAGATTTTTCTTCAACTATTGTTTTTGTTTTATTACCCGATCTCCCTGCTATCTCTTTCCTATATACAGTGTACTTACCGGTGCCATCATAAGAAATAGCGTATTTATACTGACTTCCATTAAAAAACTTAAAGCCTTTTTTGTAAAATGCCGGATATTCTACAACACGCAGTGGATCAAGCGAATAGCGCTGGTATATATTGTCATCTGCGAAAGTTTTAACCCAATCAGGTACCAGGTTCACCTGTTGATATTTCTCCTGAATATTACGTCCGATAACTGTATTATAAGCAAGCGAAGCCCGCACTGCAACCATTATAAACACGAACTTCAGCAAGATAACCCCCGCAAAGAATCCAACAAGCCATGCAAGCATGAGCAAAAGCATAACATTAACCCCCCAGACTTAATTTTATTTTGTACTCCGCTACCTGCCTCCGATTTCATGAAGTCACTTAAATCTTTGACGTTCCCCTCAATCCCCTTAATTCACGAGTGTCGCTTGCAGGTCAATCATTTAAGACTATGTCTTTACGAGATAATAAGATTTTCTAATTTTAGAAGAAATCAACTTTTAATACAAAAAAGTATGTATATATAGAAAAATCTTTTACAATTTAGTCATAGAGATCTAATACTCAAAGTTACTCAGATTCTCTCACAGAAGATGGTTCCTGACAAATATTCAGTGAATATCCACAGTTCGTATTAAAGCGAACGTTTTGCGGCAAAAAACTTAAAAGCTTACCATTATTACCCGACCTCTATGAGTGACTCTATCCTAGATATTTATCATCAACAGTTGATGGAAATAGGAAGATAGAAACAGGCAGCATCACTGCTCAAAAAGGTACTATATGAGCAGGACATTTTGCACAGGACAATTTTAAATTATCAGTTTACCTGTGCAAATTTCCCTTAAGTAAATTTAATAGTTTTGTAATTGGATTTTTATTAATACTCTTATACCTTCGTTTGGCTGTTTAGTTCCTCTGAACTCTGCCTAAGCTTGCTTACGAGTTTTCGGATAGCTTCAGCAACCTGGTACTCCGATGCTCCCCAGTGGACTACAGCTCCATCAAAACCCGAGATTTTTACAAGCCCAGAATTCTCAGACCTACAGCAGCGGGTAATAAACGATTTCGAGGGCACAACTATTTCGGACTTGAAAGGACAGATATTTACAAAGGAATACTCAAGTTCAGGAAAACGCATTTCAAAAAGAGTCTTTGAAATCTCGCATCCTACCAATAAGTGTCCATTTTCTGTGAGTACATCTGAATCCAGGCATTTGCCTTCCAGTCCCGATGCACTGCATGGGAAAACAGTATTTTTTCCTTCGAAACGCCTGAGGTCAATTACCTTTTCAGTAAACTTGATTTGTAGATCCCCGAAAATTCCACTGGCTTCAAGCCTTCTCACAACGAGGGAAAGCCAGGAAGGATAAGGAGGAGCAACGTCAAGGATTTCGAGCTCAAGAATGCTTGAAAGGTCAGGATCATGAACAAAAGTAACGTGCTTATCCATACCCGTAAAAATTACTGTGTTCACTTTGCCGGTACAGAGTTTTTCTGAAGTCTCGATCAGGAGTGTGCGGTCTTTTATATTCAGTTCCCTGTCATATTTTACAACCTCTTCTCCTGAGGCTATCATTTCTAGAGCTTCAACTTTCCTGAGCAGTCCCTCTCCGCTTTTCTTCACGTGATATACTGCATATTCGCAGCTGCCTGTCTGAGGATTTTCCCTTTCTGTAATCAGGTAGTCAGTCAGGAAATAGATCGGCTCCTCAGTTTTCGGGCAGAAGGATTTTGTTACGCCCACATTCTTATATTCATTAGGAAATATCATCGGTATCGGTTTCTTTGGATCAAATTATTTACTTTGCTCGCTCTGAATTTTCTTCCTGTGAGCTACAAGCCCACCGTCAGCAAGTATCTGGAGCAGGAAATCCGGCAGTTTATTTCCTCGGAAAGTGCCTTTCCCTGAAACTGTAACCTCGCCTTTTAGCAGGTCAACCCTGATCTCGTCGCCTTCTTGGCACTCGATATCAGCTTCTATAAGAGGCAACCCCACATTGATCGCATTTCTAAAAAAGATCCTTGCAAAAGATTTTGCGACAACGCAGTCTACACCTGCATGTTTTAAAGCGAGGGGAGCCTGTTCTCTTGAGGAGCCACAGCCAAAATTGCTACCTGCTACAATAATATCTCCTGGTTTTACCTTTTTTGCAAACTCGGGGTCAATGCCTTCCATTGCATGAGCTGCAAAAACCTGCATATCCTTTGTCCGCAGGTATTTTCCGGGAATGATTACATCTGTATCGACATCGTCTCCGAATTTCCAGACTCTACCTATGATAGGTTTTTCCATTGCACTTCACCTGCGAAATAGGTTTTTTTAATAGTATTTCTAGATAGCGGGAAAATGAAGTAAAAATTTTTCCAGATCCGGCTTAAAAACAACGTTGAAAATGTAGAATCAATAAAATAAAGGCAAAAAAGAATTAGAAATAGAGGTGCAGGAGAGTGGTAATAGCACACTCCGTACTGTTTTATACCTTTATTTCTTCTCCTTTTAACACTGCTTCTTCATTTACTCTCACTTCTTTTGTCGTATCGCCATAACTCAGCACATAGGGGCCTGAGGGTGCAGTATCGAACTGTGTCTCGCCTTTAATTGGTCCCTCAGTCGAATAAGGCAATGTAAATTCGTACCTTCCCTGAGAATCTGCAGTCGTTGACTGCGAGTACTCAAAGGTTCTTCCCTGATTCGTAAGAATTGTCGTGCTTATTTTAACAGTCTCATTTGGGGAAGCCGTTCCTGTTATTCTTGCACCTTTGACGTACTCGAAGATCTTGACATAACCCGTATCCACTTCAGGGAGCTTGCCTCCATAGAAGTAATTGTAGACCTGTTTATATCCGACTTCGTCAGTTTGGCTGGCTCCTGTTTCGTGAACCATCCTGTACTGCTTCAAGCCGTTTGCATCAAAAATATGGAGTTTTGCTTCCATGGAATCAAAATATCGGGTTGAAGGTATGGTCTGATATTGGTTACCTACCCTGTAAGCCTGATAGTACCCTTCAGTATCAAGAGTCCAGGCAGGCATTGCCCCAAATATCTCTGTAGCCATTCTAGCATCAGACATTATGTAACGTGCACCCATCTTGTCAGGCCTTGGATCTATAGCTTTGAGTACGGCAGTTGCTTCTTTTTCGGATGAGGCTGTGAAGAAGGTTGCAGCACCTGGCCGGTTTTCTTCATCAATGCTTACGCTGCGACCTCCTACTCCTGCCTGGAACGGGTTCGCATTTGGCATCCTGTGCCCTATTGTCTCTATGTAGTGTCCATAGTCCCACCAGGACATAACCCCATATGCCGTATCAGGATACTGGAACATCTCTCCGTTTTTCGGGGCTTCATAAATGGCATTGTAGTTCATTCCGGGATCAGGGGTGTTTGAGTGAAGCCACTCTGTGCCTTCCATCCACCATTCATTAGGATCATTTGAGCCAGTTGTATATAGCATTGCAGATCCATACGCTGGATAAATGAGAAATACGACTATAACCAGGACTGCAAGAACCTGCTCTACTTTGATGAATTTAAAAGCCTTCGGGATATCTGCAGGCGATTTTACATTACTTTTGAACTTCTGGTCAAGTTCATTCCATTTTGCTTTTTCAAGTAAAAGTCCTCCGAGATATGCACTCAGGATTGAAACGTTTACTGAATAGTAGTATGCAAATCTGTTCTGGCCGTAAATTGCAAGGAGAATAAAGAAACTCCATACAAGAACTAGTAATTCCTGGGGTTTTTGTCTTCTGAATATATTTACAGCAAGGATAATCATCCCTAGCAGAGAAGCAAGAAACCCTGTCATTGTGAAATTTCCAAAAGCTCTTGTCAGGGTAAAGACGCCACCCTGGTAGAATATGGAAGTAACTTCGCCAATTGTGGAAGGCCCTCCCCGTTGAGTCCCAAAAACCGTGCTTGGTGCATGTATAATCAAGGAATAAAGGGATGGAGATACAATTTTAGCAATTATAAGTCCTAGAATTCCAGCTCCAAAGATTATTAGAGGGTAATAATAGGTTTTTATTTGTTTTCTTTTGAATTCTCTTTCAATTAAACTTAAAGCCACAAAGCCTGCCATTGCTCCAATAGCGGTGACTACATGGAACCAGGAATAATAATACAGAGAAAATCCCATATCCGGGTGGACAAAGGGAAGGATAAGTATAGTACTTACTAAACAGGTGACTATGCCTGTAAACCCCAGATAATCGCTGGACTCGTTCTGGAAGGTGTCTAATATATACTGGAATACTGCGTACACAAGAGCTATTAATAAGAAAAGTGATCCTCCTGGCCATGACAGCTGGTAAGCTGAATACATTACTCCAGCCAAAACCGAGTATACAAGAGGTTCTTTGAAGACAGTGAATTTCTTATTAAGCACATCTTCAAAACTCAGCTTTTTCTTCTTTGCCGAAATTAAAGCCAGCATGAAAAACATCATGAAGAAAGTACTGAATAACGATTCAGCAACATGATGGTCTGTCCAGCCAATCACTGATCTGGCTAAAAACTGCCCTGGAGCAAATGCTATCAGGATCGCAGCCAGAATTCCTGTTTTATGCCCTCCAAGGTATTTTCCTATGTAGTAAACTGGAATGACTGTAAGAGCTCCTAAAATTGCAGGGAAATATGCTCCTATAGTATTAACCAGTTGAGGGCTTGGATTTCCCATTCCCAGAATCAGGGAGGTAATTGCCATCATTTGATCGAACAATGGGCCAAAGTGTATGTAACTCCCGTTAGGATAATTGGTCATGGGATTGAAAAACATCCTGTGGGGGTAATTTTCAAGCAGGACGTTTAAAGTACGCATGTGGTACCAGGCGTCGTTTGTAGCGAACTTTACAAACCCATTGGGTAAGAATACTGTGTTTGAAGGAAGTGTTCTAACCCATAGAGATACAAAACCGATTATCGCAACCGCCAGAGTATAAGGCAAGCTGGATTTCATTTTCTTTTTGAATGATGATACAGGATGATCCTGAGAACTCATAATAATCCCCTTTAAGAGGTAAATTTTTGCGATTAAATATATAATTTATGGAAGAAGAAAATCATGTAGATACTATTATTGTCTGATGTAGGCAATTCAGTATGATTATTTATAATCTTATCTCATTCCTGTTCAGAAACTTCATACAGCTTTCATAATGACCGATCAGGACAGTCTTCAAGGAATTCCCATCGAAATTTTGCTTCTCCTTCCAGGAGACAGGCTTTCTCAATCTATCTACTTTGGAAACAGTAATAACTAGTAGGCTTTTTAACGGATGTGAAATATTTTTGCTTCTTTTAAGAAACCCTTAGAAATATAAAATAACTTTATTAATAGTATATATAAATAAGTATATGTAACTGGCGAATATATTAAAAACAAATATTCTTGAAATGCGGCAGGCTCTTTCAAAAATCTCAAAAAATAAATCTTCCAAGGATATTTAAAAAATAAAAACATAAATGGAAAGAATAAAGGCGTGAATTTAACTTAACACGAATTTCAAGATTTTTCAGACCTTTATTTCTTCTCCTTTTAATACTGCTTCTTCATTTACTCTCACTTCTCTTGTCGTATCGCCATAACTCAACACATAGGGTCCTGAAGGTACAGTATCAAACTGTGTTTCGCCTGCAATCGGACCCTCGGTCGAATAAGGCACTGTGAACTCGTATCTTCCCTGAGAGTCTGCAGTTGTTGACTGCGAGTATTCAAAGGTCCTTCCCTGATTTGTAATAATTGTCGTGTCTATTTTTACAGTCTCATTGGGGGAAGCCGTGCCTGTTATATCTGCACCATTGACGTACTCGAAGGTCTTGACATAACCTGTATCTGTCTCAGGGAGCTTACCTCCGTAGAAGTAATTGTAGACCTGTTTGTACAATAGCTCATTAGTTTGATAAGCTTCGGTCTCGTGAATCATACGGTACTGCTTCAAGCCGTTTCCGTCAAAAATATGCAACCTTGCTTCCATGGTATTAAAATATCGAGTGGTAGGCAGGGATCTATATTCTTTACCTATCAAGTGTACCTGGGAGTACCCTTGAGTATCAAGAGTCCAGGTCGCAATTGACCCAAATATATCTGTAGCCATTCTGGCATCAGACATTATGTATCTTGCACCTGCTTTGTCTGGCCTCGGGTCTATGGCTTCAAGTACTGTACTTGCTTCTTCTTCAGATGGAGCTGTAAGAAAGGTTGTAGCACCTGGTCGGTTTGTCTCGTTAATGCTTGTCGAGCGGCCTCCTATTCCTGCCTGGAAAGGATTCGCATTTGGCATTCTATGACCGATTGTCTCTATGTAGTGTCCATAGTCCCACCAGGACATAACCCCGTATGCAGTGTCTGGATACTGGAACATCTCTCCGTTTTTCGGGGCTTCATAAATGGCATTATAATCCATTCCGGGATCTGGGGTGTTTGAGCTAAGCCAAACACAAGCTTCTTCCCAGGGTGGGATGGGTTGGCCGTATACCATTTTTGTATACGGCATTGCAGATCCATATACTGGATAAATCAGAAATACCACTATAAGCAGGACTGCAAAAACCTGCTCTATTTTGACGAATTTCAATGCTTTCGGGATATCCGTGGGCGACTTTAGATTGCTTTTGAACTTCTGGTCAAGTTCACTCCATTTTACTTTTTCAAGTAACAGGCCTCCCAGATAAGCACTCAGGACTGAAACGTTTATTGAATAGTAATATGCAAAACGGTTCTGGCCGTAAATTGCAAGGAGAATTAAAAGACTCCAGATAAAAAGCAGCGCTTCCTGAGGCTTTGGTTTTCTGAACAGGTTTGCAGCCAGAATAAGTATCCCGAGCAGAGACGCTAGAAATCCCGTAGCAGTGAAGTTTGAAAAAACTTTAGATAGGGTAAAGACACCAACGTCGTAGAATATAGAAGTAGCTTCATCGATTGTGGAAGGTCCTCCTTGCAGTCTTCCAAAAACAGTGTTTGGTGCGTTTATAATCAGGGAATAAAGGGATGGAGATAAAACTTTGATAAATATAAGCCCGAGAATACCAGCTCCAAGAATTATCAGTGGGTAATAATAAGTCTTCATTTTCTTTCTTTTGAATTCTCTTTGAATAAGACTCAAAGCCGCAAAGCCTGCCATTGCTCCAAGGGATGTGATAACATGGAACCATGAATAATAATAAAGTGAAAAGCCCATATCCGGGTGGACAAATGGAAGGATAAGTATTGTACTCACTAAAAATGTGACTATGCCTGTAAACCCAAGGTAGTCGCTGGACTCATTCTGAAAATTGTCAAATATGTACTGAAATATTGCATAAACAAGAATGATAAATAAGAAAAGCGAGCCTCCTGGCCAGGAAAGCTGGTAGGCTGAATACATGACACCAGCCAGAACAGAATATATAAATGGCTCTTTTATGACTTTAAAGTTTTTATTGAACACATCTGCAAAACGCAGCTTATTTTCCTTTGCTGAAATTAAGGCCAGCATGAAAAACATCATGAAAAAAGTACTGAATAGTGACTCGGCAACATGATGGTCTGTAAAGCCAATCATTGAACGGGATAGAAACTGCCCTGGAGCAAATGCTATCAGGATCGCAGCCAGAATTCCTGTTTTATGCCCTCCAAGGTATTTTCCCATGTAGTAAACTGGAATGACTGTAAGAGCTCCTAAAATTGCAGGGAAATATGCTCCTATAGTATTAACCAGTTGAGGGCTTGGATTTCCCATTCCCAGAATCAGGGAGGTAATTGCCATCATTTGATCAAACAATGGGCCGAAGTGTATGTAACTCCCGTTAGGATAGTTGGTCATGGGATTGAAAAACATCCTGTTGGGGTAGTTTTCAAGCAGGACAAATAAGGTACGCATATGGTACCACGCATCATTGGTCGTGAACTTCACAATCCCGCCAGGTAAAAGTACTTTATCTGAAGGAAGAATTCTAACCCATAAAGACACAAAACCAATTATCGCAACCGTCAGAGTATAAGGCCAGCTGGATTTCATTTTCTTTTTAAATGACGATACAGGACGATCCTGAGGACTCATAGTAACCCCTTTATAAAACGAACTTTATAAATTTAAATGAAATTACTAAAAAGAAAATTACATAGTTTGTATTAATTCAATGTAACAGTTTATAATTCTATCCCATTTCTGGTCCGGAACTTCGTAATGCTTTCTTTCTCCAAACCGGTTGAGAATAGCTTTTCTGATAGAATCGACATCTCCTGGCGGAACAAAAAAAGTTCCTTCATATTTAGCCATCGATTCTTTCAAGCCGCCTACTTCAGAAACAATAACAGGTTTTCCAAAGGACATGGCGATATGGGCAATTCCGCTCTGAGAAGCCCTCAAGTAAGGCAGAACTACCACATCTGCAGCACTGAAATATACATTTACTTTGTCATCAGGAACGTATTCGTCTACTAGCGTAATGTGTTTATAAAAGGGAGAAGCCTTTATCTGGCCAAGCAATTCCTTTCGATCTTCCCAGATTTCCCCGACAATTAACAACCGGCTTTTTTCGATAATCTCGGTAGGTAGCTGTTCAAAGGCTCTAATTAGATAGGAAGTTCCCTTATATTTTCGAATTAAACCGAAAGAAAGAATAACAAAATCGTCCTTTATTGAGAGGTTTTTTCTTGCTTCTTTTATATCAAGCAATTCTCCGTACTGGTCGTAAAGCCCGTGCGGGATCACATGGATTTTTTCAGGGGCAATAGAATATCTTTTTGCAACAAGCTCTTTATCGGATTCTGAATGAGTAATATATGCATCAAGGTTTTTACGAAGCAGTTTTCCTGTTATTTTCGAGTATAAACGGATCGGAAGTATTGATTCTTCAAACGGATCCACCACTTCGTGAAATTCTATTATGATTTTCGGTTTATTCAGCAAACCGGCAAAGAGCTTCAGCAGAAGTTGCATATGTGCAACCGAAGAAGTCCACCACTGCAAAACTATGATGTCCGGTTTTTGTGCTTTAAGAAAACTGTACGCTTGAATCCAGGTCAGAGGGTTGTTATAGTCCATGCCGTCAAAAACAGGAATGTCGGGTGAAAAATTTAGATCGGAAATATTTTTTCCAACATGGGATTTTCCAGGAAACAGAAAAGTTGGAAGCAGCTGCCGGAAGCAGACAACTGAAACGTCTTTTTCCATAGACATGGCATTTGCCAGACGGATAGTGTAATAACTGATACCGCTTAAAAAACGTTTCGAAGGTCCGACTATGCAAATGCGTTTGTTGGATGTCATTTGTCTAAACTATCACATTATCTTTATATTAAGCTAATGCATTACTGCGTATAGGTTCCAGTTAAAAGAGGTTCAGCCTTGAAAATAGCCCAGATCTGTCCCCGTTACTACCCTGATATAGGGGGAGTGGAAACTCATGTCAGAGAAATTAGTGAAAGGCTGGTTAAAGCAGGACATGATGTTGAGGTCATAACAACTGATCCCACGGGAAAATTGAGTAAGCGAGAGATGGTAAACGGAGTAAAAGTTCTCAGGTTCAGATCTTTTGCTCCTGGAAATGCGTATTATTTAGCTCCCCAAATCTACACCTATCTTAAAAAGCACGATTATGATGTAATTCATGCACACAGCTATCATGCGTTTCCTGCATTCTTCGCATCCTTGGGCAGGCATGGTGGAAAACTGGTATTTACGCCGCATTATCACCGGCACGGCCATACTGCGTTTCGGGACTTACTGCACAAACCTTATAGGCTTCTTGGGAAGATGATCTTCTCCAGAGCTGACTCGGTGATATGTGTATCAGAGTATGAAAAGAAACTTGTAGAATCGGATTTTAAGGTCGCTTCAAAGACAATAAAAATCCCTAATGGTATAAATCTTAAAGAATTCGAAAATCTAAAGCAGCCGGGAAAAGAGTCAAAAAAGAAAGCCGGAAGAGAAAAGCTTCTTCTCTATGTGGGTCGCCTGGAAGAATATAAAGGGATACAGTATATTATCCAGAGTTTACCTGAACTTCAGGATTTCCGGTTGAGGATCGTCGGAAAGGGTCCGTACGAATCTGAACTTCGTAGTATGGCGAAAAGTTTAGGGGTGGAAGCAAGGGTTGAATGGTTAAAAGATCTTTCCAGGAAAGAACTGCTTGAATGCTATGCAGGTGCGGATATCTTTTTGATGCTTTCCTCTCACGAAGCATATGGAATAACGGTTGCTGAGGCTCTTGCTGCGGGAGTTCCGTGTATTGTGGCAAAAGGCAGTGCACTTGAGGAATTTGTGGATGGAAAGAATTGTATTGGGATTGAAAACCCCGTTTCAAAGGAGAAAGTAGCCAGAGCACTGAAGGAGATCATGAGAGAGGAAAAAAATGGAAACTTCAGGATAGACAAAAATATAATGGATTGGAATGAAGTTTCAGCCAGAATTGAAAGAGAGTACCTGCAGAATAAAGACTAAATTATTCAAGGTAATAACAGATTGTTCTTTTAAATCAAGAAACTTTATAAAGAATTCCGGGTTTTTGGGGAACTGAACTATGGAAATTGATTATATAAATGGCCTGAAAACAGTTGAAATATTCGGGATGTCAAAATATCAAAGTGAAATCCATAACAGGCTAGATAATGTTAAATTAAATCGGATAGAATATCCTAATATATCTAAAATTCCCGGAATTAACAAGATTTTTGAATATTCTGCATATCCGTTCATTGTAAAGAAAAAAATAATTGAGAATAACGCTAAGCACATAACTCGGCAAGATATGGCATTTCTTCTTGAATTAATTGATATGAAAAAAACCATTGTTACCTGTCATGATATCATACCTATAGCATATTACAAGACTCTAAACCCTCTCTGGAAACTTAATGCAAAAGGATTGAGAAAAGCAGAAAAAATAATTACGGTCTCCGAATTCTCTAAACAGGATATTAGTAAATACATAGGATATCCAGAAGAAAAGATAGAAGTTATACCCCCTGCGGTAGACCACAGTTTATACTATCAAAATAGAAATAAAACAGCTTTGAATAAATACAGGATAGGAGAAGCTGAGAAAGTAATTCTATATGTTGGAGCTGAAGAGCCTCGAAAAAATCTTCAATTTTTACTAAAGTCATTCAGCAAATTAAAAGCAAAAATTCCCAATATAAAACTGTTGAAAGTAGGGACCCCAAATTACCTGTTCGTAAGGAAAAAACTCCTTAAACAGATAGAGGCTCTGAACTTACAGAATAATATTATCTTTACGGGATATGTATCAGAAACCGAACTGGCAGATATCTATAACGCTGTGGATTTGTTCGTATTCCCTTCTTTATATGAAGGCTTTGGGATACCTCCACTGGAAGCAATGGCATGTGGAACCCCGGTAATAACATCAAATACCTCCTCACTACCGGAAGTTGTCGGAGATGCTGCAATTCAGGCAGATCCTTATAATGTTGAAGACTTTGCTGAAAAAATGTACGAAGTACTACAGAATGATGATCTCAAAGAAGAATTGGTCCGAAAAGGACTGAAAAGATCAAAAATGTTTAGTTGGGATAGTTCAGCAAAAAAAACATTAAAGGTATATAAAGAATTGTAACCTTAAGTCAGAACCCCGTCTCTTATTCCTTTCAAGAAAGAAATAAAAGATGGCAAAATTTCCTTACTTTTTTGACGGTACAAGATGCCACCAATGACCATCCAGGCACGAAAACCAAAAAAGTAAGTTAAGAACGAAAAATATTGTTGTTTTGATGAATGTTTTTTCATAAACCAGAACTTATTCCTCGTATAATGGAATAGAGTAAAACCGGTTATTTTATTACTTGTAGCGCCACCCTTATGCCATATTTTTCCTTTTGGTACGTAGACAATTCTATATGATGCTTTATGAGCGCGTACACACCACTCAGTCTCTTCGAGGTACGCAAAATAATCTTTATTCAGATACCCAATCTTATTGAACAGTTCGCTTTTTGCAAGTAGTGCGCAACCCATTACACAGTCAACATTTTTGGGTTCATCCAAATATTTACTTTCCTGCTGTGTCAGGTTAATTACTTCACCCTTATTCCAATGAATTTTTACACCAGCAGATTGAATTTCCTGAGGATTTTTGTATTCGTATATCGTTGACCCCAGTACTCCTATCTGCAAGTCACTTTCTGCCACATTTATTAACTCATTTAAAAAATAAGGATCAACAACTGTATCGTTATTAAGTAATAGAATATAATCCGAATTAAGGTTATTTAAAGCGAATTTAATGCCAATATTGTTTCCTTCAGCAAAGCCATAATTGTCATCGTTTTTTATAAGAATCAGGTTTTTTCTTGAAACCGGATTTTTAATGTTTTCTTTTATTGAAATTGAGGTATCTAGCTCATCTTTAGAATATTCTCTAACATAAATCGGCTTATTTTCGGGTAAATAATGGAAGAATCTAGACTTAATTTTAATTTTCCCTTCTGCATAGTTTTTTATTTTCTGTATAGAATCATCTTTTGAGCCATTATCTACTATAATAACTTCGTATAAGGGATATGTGATCTGAAAAACAGATTCCAAACATTCTATAGTGTCCTCCCAACCATTCCAATTAAGAATTATAATGGCAACTTTTGGATTCATGATCTATGCCCTATTTTTCGATGTAAATCTCTAAACTTAAAATAGATACTTTGACCAAATAATAATATAAAAAGAACTGTAATTGTTTTGAAATTAAAATAGTACGCTTTCATAGATTTTATTAGATAATTCCGCCCATTATTGAAATCACCAATAGAGCATAATCCAGTACCAATATCGTAATAGTGTTCAGACAAATTTTTTTTGTTTTTACTAAAATCATCTAAATGTGTGAGTAAAATAATTTCATGAGCCTTAAGCATATTATTTTCATTTAAATTTATACTGTTGGGCGTAGAATATGAGCATAAAAGAGGCTTATTAATGTATTTAAATAGATAATATTTAGAGAGCTCGATCCATAACTCCCAGTCTTCTAAGGCAGGAAGATTTTCATCGAAATATTTTTTATTTTCGAAACATTCTTTTTTCATAAGGACTGTTGGTGTCCCAACAAAATTTCCTTTAAGAAGTTCATTATGTATGTTTCCTTCTTTTTGAGGTAGATGATCATTTGGCAGATATATTTTTCTATCAGCTTCAATTCTGTAAAAGCCAGAATAAACAATTCCAATTTCTGGAGAAGCATCAGCAAAAGCTTCTATTTGTTGCTTAAGTTTATCTAAAAACCACTCATCATCACTATCCTGAAATGAAATGTATTTTCCTCTTGATTCTCTAATTCCAGTATTTCTTGCTGCTGAAGCCCCCTTGTTTTGATTATGTCTTATATACCGTATCCTCTCATCTTTAAAATCCTTTATGACTTCTTCAGTATTATCTGTCGAGCCATCATCAACAAGAACAATCTCCAAATCCTGGTAAGTTTGATCCAAAACACTCTGAATAGCTCTGGGTAATAGATGAGCTCTGTTATATGTTGGGATAACTACACTTACTTTTGGATTTTGATCACACATATTATTTCCTCCCCCAGTTCCCAAAATTTAAACATATAAGTTTGATTCCACTAGCTGCCAAATCAGGCGGTTTTAATTATAATGTTAGAGTTTATGGTTAATTATCCAAGTTTACACAATATTTAGCAGGATATTTTCATGTGCATAGAAATGGAACTAGGTTCACGGCTTTATTATAGGAATATCTAATATGACTAAAGCTCTAATACGATTGAAGCTGATACTTTTATTAGCAAATATTTAACTTATTTATTTATATAATTTAAGTTTTAACGGTAGTTGTGATATATTCATCCTTCATTTTTTTGTATAAATTTATTCATTTATACATTTTGCCGAATCAAGCACTCACTTTTAAGTCCCGTTTCCAAAGGTTAAAACGATTACTTACCCCAAACTAGGTTTTTATATTCAGAACAAAATTTATTACAGTTAAAATTTGTTTTTGCATATTCGTAAGCTTCGTGAGATATTTTATCCATCAAAATTTTATCTGAAGTAAGTTTACTTAAAACTTCGAATACATTTTTAACTATAAGATCATTGCTTTCATTCTTTATAAGAAAACCATTGTGTTCATTACAAATATGCTCTGAAATGCCTCCTACATCAGTGCTTATAGTTACAATACCATGAGCCATTGCTTCCATTATAACCAAAGGAAAACCTTCTCTACTCGAGACAAGTAGCAATATGTCTGAATTACTATATATTTCAGAAATTTGATTTTCATCCGTCAGTTCGCCTAGGAAATTACAATACCTTCTGTATTGTTCGTCCACTGAATCCTTGACATCGCCGACTAAAGTGAATTCAACTGGCAAATTACTTAGATAACAAAGATGAGAAATTTTTCCTATTAAATTAACTCGCTTTTCTTCAGAACCGCGACCTACATAAAGAACTTTTAAAGTAGATTTATCATTTTTCCTTCTAACTAGTTTCGGAATTTTTACACAATTTTCGATTAAAAATACTCTTTCATTCCTTTTTTCAGTTATACCGTTTAAGCGGTACTGATTCTTTAAATCATTCATCGTACGTTTGTTAATTACAACTCTTTTGTTTAATCTATTTACGTAAGGAAGGCTAACATCTTCTATTCCACCCCCAAAAGCGTGTATGAGATCAATACAGCAAATTTGAGGCTTCAAATACAGAATTAACTTATAAAAAAGCACATTATTGCATCCAAATACCACACAAGTTTTATTGCTATTTATAATTGTGCATAACACACCAACCCAAAAATTAATGTATACACGATTATCAAAATAGTTAAAATGACCTAAGTCAAATATTTTAGCACTTTGAATAAATTGCTTTTTCAATGCTGAATTTGTTGATCTATTTGTGAAAAATACTATAGGATTGCATGCTTCCAAACAATGAATAATTTTAATATGTACCTTTTCGGCTCCTCCTATATGATAAAATGGAAATAGGAAAAAAAATCGCGATCTGAAAAAAGGGATAAAAAATAGTCCCACTAATCTGCCAATTAATATACTAACAGCTAATATAGGAGGCTTCTCCATACGTTGAATTACTTCTAGTAAAATATATTTAATATGTTTATGTAAAAAATTCCCTGCCAAATTATAGGCCACCTTTTATCATTAAACTTATGCAACTTTTATTTACTAAAAAATATTTCAGTTTTATTCCTATTTCTTCCATCTAAATACTATTATTAAATTACCTACATACAGTTAAATATATTTTTAAATATATTTCATTCGCTTAAATAATCTGCATCCGTCATCAGATGATTTGAGACAAATAAATCACAATTTGAGATCGCTTTTGATCTGGATCATAACCATATTTCATGACATTTGCACATAAAAAAATAAGCAGTTAAGGCAAAGACTAGAGTTTATCCAATATCTTTTTTATATAAGCATGTACAAGCAACATTTTTGCCAGACCCAAATATTTCCTGCTAACTATATCGATGCCTTTATTTCCAGCCCATGATGTGAAAGATTTCAAAACGTTAACTCTTATATCCCAATGGGAAGGACAAAAAGCTCTTATACTATTCTCAGGTTCATCTCTGTATATTAACAAAGGTTCATTCACGAAAGCAAAATTTGTCAATGTAGCTATCCGAAGCCATAAAGCATAATCCTCTCCCACTTTTAATGCCCGATCTTCTGGAAAGCAATTACATTTCATCACAATCTCTTTCTTAACTAAAATCGAACTGCAAATTATACAGTTATCCTTAACAAGTAAAGGAAAAGATATTGGATCTTCAGGAATACTACTATTAATAAATTTTCCGACGTGTCCTTGAGATGGTATATACCGTATCGCATCAGAGCATGCAGCATTGCACCCAATTTTGGTAGCATGCTTTAACTGTTTTTCAAGTTTATCTGGAAACCATTCATCATCACTGTCTAAGAAAGCCAACCACTCTCCTCTACTTGCTTGAATTCCTCTATTCCTAGGGATTGATGCAAGTCCATCTTTTCCACCCTCTATCCATCGCACGCGAGGATCATTAATTGAGTTAACAACTTTTTGATCCGGGGAACCATTAACTCCACATACTAAAATCTCGAAAGGAGGAAGAGTCTGGTTTAGTGCGCTTAAAATAGCCTTACCCAATGTTTCTTCTCTATTCCACGTTGGAATAATAACACTAATTTGAGTCATCTTTCCCACGTTTTTCATAACTAGTTTATTTATAAAAATATCAATCTATATAAATATCGATTTACAACCATTCTGGCCAAATAAAACCTATGCCTACTTTTTCCACAATATGTCTCATCTCATTGCAGACTTTTTTATCTAGTTTTAACATCAAAAAACCATATACTGCTGCTCCAAATATAACTGGAAACATTGTAAGCCATATATTAGAGAGTGGTACAAGTAAATGATATACACCAATAAGCACTCCCATTACAACAGAAGATGTCACGATATTTAAGAGGCAATTAAGCTCTAATCGGATTGTCATATATTTAGATAAAGCTTGCCAAGCAAGTAAGGCGTTTAGTGTCATTGTTGCCAAAGTTGCAATAGCTGCACCATCTATACCCATAAAAGGAATTAGTATTATATTCAGGAGAATATTTGCTCCAACCCCAACTGCCGTGACTTTAAACGATTCTTTTGGATAATTTAGGGCATCCAGATACATCGTGAAAAAATACTGGAATACATTAACCATCTGTACGGCAAGAAGTATTACAAGTGTTTGATAACCTTGGGCAAAATCTGGACCATAGAAAGAGCTTAGCAAATGATCTCCAAGCAAGATACCACCCACAAATACTGGAATTGCCAGTATTAATGAGTAACTTATTGCACGAGCCAAAGACTCTTCTATAAGATATATCTCATTAGCTTTACCCCATTGGCTAATTCTGGGCCAAAGAGTACTTCTTATCGCGTACGAACTAAACGTAGCAACCGCTGTAAATTGGAGTACTACTCTGTAGATACCTACGTCTTCATTATTCATAAAATATCCAATAAGCACGGTATCTGCTTGTGAAAATACAAGCATCCCACCAGTTGTTAAAAATAACCAGAAGGAAAACACAGATAGACTTTTTATATGATCCCATTTGAAGTTCACGAAATGCAAATCAAAAAAACGGAATTCAATTATTGCTGCTCCAATCATTCCAGCCACCATGCCACCAGCAAGACCTGCAGTCTCATACCCAAGATATATTGCTGGAACCTGGAACAAGATTCGTAAGATATTGCTTATACCTTCACAGGTATTGCGTATCCCCATTTTACCTTTGCCGGTAACTCCGGTGGAGATTGGGCCCACAATCATTGAGACTAATAATGCCACCAGCAACCAGGCAAACATTCCTGATTTACTAAGGTTAGCAAAGTAGTCTTTAAATACGAGTAAAATTAGCACTCCAGCTATCGTAGATACTAATCTTAATACAAAATACGCGCTAAAATATGCATCAGATTCTTCCCCTTCACTGATACGCTTAACTGCAGCTCCGCCAAATCCTCCGTCAGTTACCATACCGATAATACCATAGTATGCTAAAAACAAGTAATATGAGCCGAGAATTGCTGCACCTACCGTCTGTGCAAAGTACATAGTGCTCAGGAAGCCTATAGCTGTGAATGCGATCTGCCAGAACAATGATACTATGCTCTGGCGCTGAATAGTGTCTATCTTTAGGATATTCGAGAAAATAGCAGCTATATTAAACATGGTCTAACGATCAATTGCGTATATAGTTATGTTCCATTAATCACATTGGACAAAAATTATCTTGAGTTCGGACTTTAAACACACGAGAGATACTAATTCTAATACTGCAAGTTAGGATAAATAAAAATAATTATCTGCTAAATAATTCATAACTTAATTCTTTTAGTTAATAACTATTCTTTAAAAGAATCTAAGACTCAGGTTATTATTTATCCCTTTTACTTTTTTCACCTGCAATTAACAAACTAGCCCTCAATAGACTTTCAAAGGTGCCTGCGTCACTCCAGAAACCATCTAGGATACGATATTCCATAGTTCCATTATTAACAAAATAATTGTTGACATCAGTTATCTCAAGCTCTCCCCGCGCAGAGGGCTTGAGGGTTTTAACGATTTTGAATACATGATTACTATATATATAAAGACCGGTAACTGCAAAATTGCTTTTGGGCTCCCGAGGTTTTTCCTCGATCCCTATTACCTTGTCACCATTAAGCTCAGCTACTCCAAACCTGTGGGCATCCGGTACTTCCTTTAAGAAAATTCTGGCGCCACCTCTAAAGTTTGAGACGTCCTCTTTAATGTTGTCCTGGAAAATATTATCGCCAAGGATCACTGCTACATCGTCTTCATCCGCAAAACGCTCTGCAAGGCCTAAGGCCTGTGCGATCCCTCCGGCTTCTTCCTGAATTTCATAAGTAAATTTAACCCCAAGATCTGCGCCTGATCCAAGAAGCTCAAGAAAATGTCCGGCATGGCCTCGACCGGATACGATCATTATCTCTTTGATACCTGCATTAATGAGAGTTTGTATTGGATAAAATATCATTGGCTTATCATAAACAGGTAACAGGTGCTTATTTGTAACTTTAGTCAGGGGGTAGAGTCTGCTGCCGGTACCGCCTGCGAGTATTATGCCTTTCATGCATTTCTCTCCTTCAGATAATCCTTAATTGCTTCTTTCCAATGTCTCATAGGGCTGGTTTTAGTATTCACAAGAACCGAATACTTTGGACGCCTGGCTTTTCTTGGAAATTCCTCACTTGTACAGGGAACAGTATTACTTATGGCGGCAGATGCAAACTCATACCAAGAACATATACCCTCATTTGTCACATGGTATATCCCGGCTTCAAGTTCAGCAATCTCCATGATCTTATTCGCGAGATCTACGGTATAGGTGGGTTTCCCAAATTGATCATTAACAACTTTGACCTGAGCCATCTCACCGGATAATCTCAGCATTGTTTCTACAAAGTTTTTTCCATGCGTGCCAAAAAGCCAGGAAATCCGGATAATTCTATAATCTTCCAGATTTTCTGCAATTTTCTGTTCACCAAGAAGTTTTGAACGACCATACACATTAATAGGATCAGGAGTGTCGGATTCTATATACTCTTTTTTTGACCCGTCGAATACGTAGTCCGTGCTGAAGTGTACGAGGGTTGCACCTATCTCATTGCAGGCTTCAGAGATATATCCAGGCCCATACCCATTAACCTTAAGTGCCAATTCCTGATGGTCTTCACAGCCGTCAACATCAGTATAGGCTGCTGCATTTATCGCCAGATTCGGGTTTAGTTTTCGTATGGATTTAAGCACCTGTTCTCGATCTGTAATATCGATATCTTTATGTGTCAGTTTCACAGCGTCTGGAAACGCTTTGCAAAGGTCGAATCCAAGCATCCCGTCGGCACCGATAATTAGCGTTTTAATGGTTCCCACCACCATTTGTTTTCCACATACCATCTGACTGTTTGCTCAAGGGCAGTATCAAAATCATATTTTGGTTTCCAGCCTATTTTCTCAAGTTTGCTGCCATCGAGCGAATAACGGAAATCATGTCCCTTTCGGTCTTCAACGTATTCGATTGAAGCTTCATCTTTACCAAGCATTTTAAGAATACGGTGAGTGATTTCAAGGTTTGTAAGCTCGTTTCCACCATCTATATTGTAGATTTCTCCACTGCTCCCATTGTGAAGGACAAAATCGACTGCAGAGCAGTGATCTTCAACATAAATCCAGTCCCGGATATTCAGGCCAGTGCCATAGACAGGAACCTTTTTGCCTTCCATCAATCTGCTGATGAAAAATGGAATTAGTTTTTCAGGGTACTGATAAGGCCCGAAGTTGTTTGTGCACCGAGTTATGCAAACTGGCAGATCGTAAGTTGTATAGTAGGACATTGCAAGAAGATCAGAACCTGCTTTGCTTGAAGAATAAGGGCTTGAAGGGTTCAGATTGTCCTTTTCAGTAAAAGAACCTTCTTTTATACTGCCATATACTTCGTCAGTTGAGATATGGACAAATTTCTTTATATTATTTGCAAGCGCACTTTGTAGAAGAGTATTTGTTCCAAGCACATTTGTCCTGACAAAAACCGAACCGTCCTCAATTGAGCGGTCAACATGACTTTCGGCTGCAAAATGCAAAACATAATCGACTTTTTTCATTACTTCATTGACAACTCGGGAATCGCAGATATTCCCCTGCACAAAAGAGTAATTGGGGTTATTTTCAATATCCTTGAGGTTAGCTGGATTTCCAGCATAGGTTAGTTTGTCAAGGTTTACAATTTGGTAGCTGGGATACTTCTCGAGCATGTAACGAATAAAGTTGCTGCCTATGAATCCGCAGCCCCCTGTAACCAGAAGTCTCATTTAGGTCACCCCTTGGTACGGTAATAAATATTTGGTACGTTAATAAAAAATACGTACCAATAAATTAAGACTGATGGATTAAAATTTGCCCAAGTTTAAAAATTCATTTTAGCTTCTTCTAACTTTGGGAGTAGCAGATCCTTCGGGGAACTCTTTATATCCTCAGCTTTTATCTTCCAGTCAATATTCAACGACGAATCGTTATAGATAATTCCTGCTTCAGCCTCAGGATGGTAGTATTCATCACATTTGTATTGAAAGATGGCAGTTTCGCTCAGTACGGAAAATCCATGGGCAAAGCCTTTAGGAATTAGAAACTGCCTTTTGTTTTCAGCAGAAAGTTCAACCCCAATCCAATCCCGAAAAGTAGGAGAATTTTTCCTTAGATCTACTGCAACATCATATACTTTCCCTTGCAAAACTCTTACAAGTTTCGCCTGACTGAAAGGAGCCAGCTGGTAGTGTAGACCACGAATTACCCCATAAGAAGATTTTGACTCATTATCCTGAACAAAAGGGTATTCTTTTCCTAAAAGGTTATCCAGCGTTAATTTATTATAACTTTCAAAAAAATAACCCCGGTCGTCTTCAAAGACTTTAGGCTCGAGTACAAAAAGATCGCTTATTTTAGTATCTATTATTTTCACACTTCTCAGCTCCTCCCATAGACATCGTCAAACCTGACAATGTCTGCTTCGTCTACAAGCTCCCCTAACTGCACTTCAATAATCTCAAGCGGGATTTTTCCGGGATTGGACAATCTGTGTTTTTCTCCTGCACTGATAAAAGTACTCTCTCCCGGTCTCAGGAAGAACTGCTGTCCGCTTACTTCCACGCAGGCCATACCTTTAACAACCACCCAGTGCTCACTGCGATGGTAATGCAATTGGAGGCTCAATTTATGGGCGGGATGTACTGTGATATTTTTGATCTTATGCTTTGGAGATACTTCAAGTAAGGTATACGAACCCCAGGGCCTATAGACGGTTTGTCCTATGTATGCTCTTTCATCGTTTCTGTCTTTAAGAGCTGAGACAATCTCCTTTACCTTCTGACTGCTGGATTTAGGGCAGACTAACAGAGCATCACTGGTATCGACAATAACCATGTCCTTTATATCAATGAGTGAAACAAGCTTACCACAACTCGAATATACGAGATTTCCATCGGAGTTGAGCAGCAAAGGATCACATTCATGGATTACGTTTCCTACAGGATCCTTTTCAAACTCGTCATAAATTGCCGCAAAGTTCCCCAGGTCGCTCCATTTCTGCTCAAGTTTTACAACTGCGACCTTATCGGATTTTTCCATTATTCCATAATCAATGGAAACCTTGTCCACAGATGCATAAACCTCATTGATATCCTTCCCGTTTTCAAAACAGGTGAAAACAGAAGGTGCGTGTTTTTTAACTTCTTCAAAGAAAAGTGCTGTGTCGAAAAGGAACATCCCGCTGTTCCAGAGGCAGCCTTCCTGAATATATTTCTCTGCGTTTTCCAAGTCTGGCTTTTCTCTGAATTCCGAAACCTTGTAACCTGGTCCACAGGCTTCTGAGGTTTTAATATAACCATACCCTGTATGAGGAAAATTAGGAACAACTCCGAAAGTAACCAGATAATCCGAAGCAAGCTCTTCAGCCGAAGCAATTGTCTGCATTGCACCTTTATCAAGGACATGGTCCGAAGAAAAGATTCCTACTACAGAGTGCCCATATTTTTTTTCAATTTCTTTCATTCCGAAGAAGATTGCAGGGAGAGTATTCTTGCCTTCGGGCTCAATTAATACATTCTCTCGAGGGATTGAGTATCCTATTTCCTCAATCTGCCCGATTACGAAAAATTTCTGAGCTTCATTCGTTACAACGAAAACTTCGGAAATATCAGATACTTCAAGGCACCGGAGGACGGTTTCCTGAAAAAGAGACGTACTTCCAAACTTTAAAAACTGCTTGGGATACATTTCCCGGCTGAGAGGCCAGAGTCGTGTTCCTGAGCCGCCTGCAAGAATTATTGATTTTATACCTGTCATCTCCTTTAGATATTGGTTAAAATGGATGCCATCTTAATAATCAAATTGAAGGTATACAGATTTGATTAGATTCTATATTGATTAAATTCATAGCAGATTATTAGTTCTATAATAACTTGGATCCTATAGTCAACTAAATTCATCCTATAACAGATTAAGTTCTAGATAAAGAGGGGTGCAGATACGCTGAAAGCACAGGATTAGAGCAATATATAATGAAAGTCATTAAATAATCTTTGCACAGGAAAACATTGAATCTACTCATCCCCTGCATGGCAGGCATAGTATTCTTTTAAAAGAGATTATTACTGATTGCTGGTATATCTTTTAGAAGATACCAGTTACACCTGCGTTTTCATTTACATTATGTTTCAGTTATTTTACATTATGTTTCAGTTATCCATGTTTTCATTTATATTGTGCTTTTAGTTACATTGATATTTTCAGTTGAGTCCAGGCTTTCAGTTGGCTCTCTCAGACGCTTTGAGACTATTCTCTGATCCTTATCTGTAAAAGAAGTAACATCACAGGTGCAACAGCTGTTTTCCAGCAAACGAGAACTAAAATTAAGGAACCTGGAAAAAAGTAGGACAATGGAATCTGGTATATAAATCAGGGTAAAGGATCAAGAAAACAAAGAGGAGAACAGTGAGCTAAAAGAAATAAATGCTTAAAGTGGAAGGAAAAGGGTGCAAAGGTTCAATAAAGAACCTTTATCTGGAATTTTTCCTTTGTTCTTCCTTTCCTGACTTAAAAAGTGTTCAAGACTCTTTTTCTTCTCCATAAAGGGCCTTTCGTTCTTCTTCATCGTATTTATCACAGCTTATGAGAGGTTTCTTCATTGCCTTGAATTCTTTTCCCATCGGGCCCGGAGACTCAGTCTCAGTTTTCTGTACCATAAGCAATCCCTTCTATAGTTCCTTTGATCGTTCCATTTTTTAATTTATCCCGGAAAAAAAGTAAAGAATAAGTGAAATTATTTGCAGGTGTCAAGGAGCGATCTCTTCTTGCCACCCCGTGCTTCGGTAGGATGAATAGGATCGACGTCGGCTACTTCTTCTCCTTTCTTTTCCTCTAACTTTTCTCCCTTTGTACCTTCTCTTCTTTCTTCAGGCATTTGATTAACCCCCATATATGTATAAATTTCTCGCTTGTATTTCCTCTTCCGCCTGTCAGAACGAAATCATCCCGATTTTCATAGCCATTCAGCTTTTTATAGCAATACAGCGGACAAATTTCTCTTTCAGGCAAAGCTTTTAAATTTTCAAGTTCAAATACGGCCATAAAATTCGGTTGTCTATCTGGACATAGTTTGCACTGAGTTTGCTTTATCCCTCCTCTCACCAATCAACTTCCTGATATAATCTGTTCAGGGATTACCCCTTAATTTATTATACCCACTAGATTTATTAAATTATTGCAACAATGGTCAAAAAGTTGAAGAATACTCAGACTCTTTTAAAAGGAAGTATTGACAAAAAGGGCACTTACAATTCAATAAAAAATGATCCAGACAGACAAAATAATTAAAATTATTTGGGAGATTATATATCCCATTAATCAGTATAAGGAGAGCGTCCAGGCGGAAAAGCTCGGGTCTAAGAAAAAATCCGCGAGGAGATCCGCGATATCAAAATTTACCTATTCATTTACTCTAAAAAAATCGCTTTTACCCAGGAAAATGTGATCTCATGGCATATAAAATACTGAAAAAGGAAGAAATCGCTCCGTCAGTGCACAGGATGGTAATAGACGCCCCTGACGTGGCAAAGGCTGCAAAAGCCGGACAGTTCATAATCCTCAGAATTGATGAAAAGGGGGAAAGGATCCCCCTTACTATTGCTGATTTTGACAAAGGCGAGGGCACAGTAACTATAATATTTCAGGAGATGGGCAAGACTACAAAACAGCTTGCAAAGTTTTCTGCAGGTGAGTTTCTGGAAGACTTCGTCGGGCCTCTTGGTACCCCTGCCGATGTAAGGAAACTCGGTACTGTTATCCTTGTAGGAGGAGGGGTAGGAGTTGCCCCGGCTTATCCCCAGGCAAAGGCGTATAGCAAAGCTGGCAACAAGGTAATTTCCATTATAGGTGCCCGAAACAAGGATCTTCTTATCCTCGAAGATGAAATGAAAGATGCTAGCTCCGAACTGTATATTGCAACCGATGACGGATCAAAAGGGCACCACGGGTTTGTGACCGACATAATGAAACAGATTTTGGACAGTGGTGAAGAGGTTGCAAGAGTCGTGATCATTGGGCCTCCGATAATGATGAAAGTAGGAGCAGGAGTAGCTTCTCCTTATGATGTTGAAATTCTTGTCAGCCTCAACTCTATTATGGTAGACGGGACAGGTATGTGCGGCGGCTGCAGGGTTACAGTTGACGGAAAAACCAGATTTACCTGCGTTGACGGGCCTGAATTTGATGCACGGAAAGTCGATTTTGTTGAACTTATGAACAGGCTTGCAATGTACCGCGGCGAAGAGGCAAAAGCTGTGGAAAAATACGAAGAGAAATGCAGGTGCGGACTACACTGATAAGGAGGGGATGAAAAATGCAAGAATTAAATGGAGAAAAAACCGCAAAAGCAAAGAAAGAAAGGACCCCGATGCCAGAACAGCCTGCGGAAGAGCGCAGAAAGAACTTTAATGAGGTAGCTCTTGGTTACACGAAAGAAGATGCTCTTGTCGAAGCTTCCCGCTGTCTCTCCTGCAAGGAACCAAAATGTGTTGAAGGCTGCCCTGTGAACGTGGATATTCCAGGTTTTATCAAGCTTGTATGCGAGGAAGACTTTGCAGGAGCAATAGAGAAAATTAAAGGCACAAACGCCCTTCCTGCCATCTGCGGCCGTGTATGTCCCCAGGAGACTCAGTGCGAATCTCTCTGCGTACTCGGAAAGAAGGGACAGCCAGTTGCTATCGGAAGACTCGAACGTTTCTGCGCTGATTATGAGCGCCAGCAGGGAGTAAAGGTTCCTGAAATTCCGGAGCCTTCAGGAAAGAAAGTAGCCGTTGTAGGTTCTGGGCCTGCGGGTCTCACTGCCGCAGCAGATCTTGCAAAGCTGGGTCACAAAGTAACAGTTTTCGAATCCCTCCACAAGGCCGGGGGAGTGCTGAGTTACGGCATTCCTGAGTTCAGGCTGCCAAAAGAAATTGTGCGGCAGGAAGTCGAGTACATTAAGCAGCTCGGAGTAGAGTTCAAACCCAACTACATAATCGGCAGGATCAAGACCTTGGACGATCTCTGTGACGAATTCGATGCTGTCTTCCTGGGCACGGGCGCAGGTCTCCCGAGTTTTATGGGAATTCCCGGAGAAAATTTCAATGGCGTATACTCCGCAAACGAGTTCCTGACCCGTGTAAACCTCATGAAAGCCTATGACCCTGAATATGATACCAGAGTCAGGCTTGGAAAGCATGTTGTGGTGGTAGGAGGCGGAAACGTGGCAATGGATGCCGCCCGCTCAGCCCTCCGCTTGGGCGCTGAAGAGGTCAGTATAGTCTACCGCCGTGGGGAAGACGAGATGCCAGCCCGCAGGGAAGAAATCGAGCACGCTAAAGAAGAAGGAATAACCTTCAGGCTCCTTACAAACCCTGTCCGCATCCTCGGCGACGAGAAATTCAATGCTACTGCAGTCGAATGCATTAAAATGGAACTCGGCAAGCCTGACAAATCCGGCAGAAGAAGCCCTGTCCCTGTAGAAGGTTCGGAATTCACAATTCCTGCCGATGTCGTGGTTATTGCCATAGGAACATCCCCGAACCCCATGATCTTCAAAGGCTCGGAAGGCCTTGATCAGAACAAAAGGGGCACCGTCGTCGCAGACGAAGAAACCGGCGCAACCTCCAAGTGCGGAGTCTTTGCAGGCGGAGATGTTGTTACAGGTGCAGCAACCGTAATCAGTGCAATGGGTGCTGGCAAGAAAGCCGCAAAGGCAATTGATGAATATTTGAAAGAGCAGTGAAACCAGAATTTTCTGGTTTCTTTTTTAACTTTAAAAGTTGCTAAGTTCTGCGAGATTCTACTTTTTGAATCAGGTCGAGTACAATAATCTCAATCGTATATACTCATGCATTACTCATTCGTTTTAAATCATCTTCCTTTTAACTCGTAAAATCTATCTAGTATTTCTTTTGTTGTTTTGGAAACTTTAATTTCTGAATTTGGAGAATAATAGTTTACATATTTTACTTCATTTAGTGGTCGTGCAATACCGCTAACGTTTACTAAACATACGGTGTGGTAGTCTTTAAAGTACACACCTGAGTATGCCCTTTGCACATGCCCTACATGCTGGAAAAGAAATCTGACATTAGTTGCAATTAATCCAGTTTCCTCTTTCAATTCTCTTACAGCTGCTTGCGTTCTTGATTCTCTTTTATTTGTCCCTCCCCCTGGGAGAACATACAGTCCTCTTCTACCAGCAACTACCAATATGCCTCTGGGAGTTTCAACAATAGCGGTGCCTCGTCTTCGTTTCTTTGTCTTTAGCATTGTAGTACACTTTTCCACAGTCTGTCATACTAAAAAGTTAAGTGTGTAGAGATTCAGTGGTTTGGTAATTTAGATTAATAAAAATTGTAATAAATCATAGAAATACTTGTTGTTATTTAGACAAAGTTGATGAAAGGACTGCAAATCATAAGTGGTAAAATGCATAAAAGTTAATTAGAGATTTTCCAGCACTACTTTCAGAAGTATAATTAATCGATAAAATTGAAAAAAGGAGAGTTTTTGAGTAACTTACATGAGGTAAACTTTTCCCTCCATGAGCCGGCGCAACCTTCAAATGCGGAGTCTTTGCCGGCGGAGATGTGGTCACAGGCACAGCAACCGTAATCAGTGCAATGGGTGCAGGTAAGAAAGCTGCAAAGGCAATTGACGAGTATTTGA
>NZ_DAGK01000002.1:0-113325 GCF_002495725.1 Methanosarcina sp. UBA411 | reverse complement strand
ATAAAATCGTATTTTCATATATTTTTAGACTCCTTGAAAAATGATTAGTTTTTTAAGGGATATTAAACATTATTTGCCCAATTAAATATAGTTTCAGTCCTTCCTCCATTAAGGCATATTCATTAAAGGCTCTATTTGATGTTTAACGGATTTAGATACTTTAATTGGGAAATTAAACGCTGTTTTTCCCTCACATTTAACATTGGATTTGCATGGATGAAAATGGGATCAGATGCCTTATTTATAAATAAAATAATTTGTAAAGGAATAAAGTATTTATCTTGCTCTCTTTTTGATTTAAAAGAGTATTATAGATTATTTATCTAAAAAATTGATTTTTAGAATCTAGGGCAAAGTATTGGAAGATTCTATATATGTTTTGATTCTATTTAAATTCATGAAACCTGATAATAGTATAAATGAATATGATACTAAATATGAAGAGATTTTGAAGGAATTAGGAAAAACAATGCTTCATAATATATTAGTTTCTAATGATCTTGTTGATTTATATTTAAAAAATCCTAGTCAGGCAATTGTTAAAATTGAAGAGTTAATTGATATTGATAAGTATTCTGATTCTTTTTATAATGAATATGTATGGATTGTTGATGATTTTATTGATATAAAAGAACGTGTTACAAAAAAATTGAATCTTTTGGATGAGGATCAGTTTGATAAAGATGAGCTATTAATGATTTTGTTTTATGCAGTTTCATCTTTTGAAAGTATGGTTAATTTGTTTTTGTTTTGTGAACTAGATTTAAAAGGTTTTTCTAAAACAGAGATTAAAGATATTTTAAGGATAGATATGGATGATAAATTGGGTTGGTTACTAAAGTTGATCTGTGGGTTTAAATATACTGAAAATAAAAATTGGACATTACTAAGCAGATTTGTTAAAACTAGAAATTTTTTTATTCACTTTAAACCTGTTACGTGGGCACAAGAGGATATGCGCATTAGTTTGCTAGATAAGGAGTCAATCAGTGAATTTATCGATGTTGCTTATGAGTGTTACTTATTTTTAATAGATCATCATTCAGAAAAATACAAAGAAAATATTAAAAAATTCGAACAACTTAAAGAGTTTGAATTGAATTTTAAAAAAGTGTAATATTTTGGTCGTGCACTATTAGTTAGCTGATGTTATTTCCAAAACACTTTTAGTGGCGCATCATACCTTTTTTACAGTTAAGTAAGGTTAATAGCATGCTTGATGTACGAAACATGAAGCATTTCTAGCACTGGAAAACTAATCATGAAAACATCAACCGCATAATGATGTACGACCAATATTTTAGATATTTTATTTTTTTCCGAAAACATATTTTTGTATAACCTATACATTTTGTTCACATATCTGTGAATAGTAACGAAGAAATTTAGAACAGCAGTATAGATAGTCACGCCTGTAATTGTTGCAACAAAAAACTTCATTGTCCTCATTAGGCAGTTGCATTATTTAGCCTCGTGACTAGAGAAGAAGGAAAGCACAACAATGATACATATGTTTTAACTTACGTGTATAACCAATTTTATCTTGAATCATGTCAAACATTAGGATTTAATTTCATTTGTTTTAAAATATCGACTGTGTATTTACCATATGCAATTAAATCATTGTATGTATAGATTTTTATTGCAGAATTCATCTTTTCCTTTTTTCTAAGAGCTTCTCGTTGACTTGAACTTAAATCATATCCAATGATAAGTATACAACTTGGATTTTCAAATTTCAACCCTTTGTTTCGATCTAAATAATCTTTATTTTCTTTTACATAAAGCAGATATCTCTCTACTTGATTCCAAGAGTCATTAAATTCAGAAGTATAACCTCCATCTTGACGGAATAAATTTAGAAACGGTTGTTTTATTTCGATAATATCTCTATAGTCATCATGAGTACGAATACCATTAAAATCAGGTATATTCTCATTGTCAAATATTGGATGGGGTTGTATTGTTTTATATTGTAAACCAAGTATCCACGGATATTTCTCAATCCATTCTTGATACTTTGATTCACTTTTTTCATGATCCTTTAACATTTTTTCAAGTTCATAGATTGGCATCTCTAAACTGGATAGATTTTTAATACGTTTCTTTTCTAATTCTCTAGAGAGAGTATTTGCCTCATCGATAGAGATAAATTTGAGATCATCTTTTTCAAAAATTTCTCCAACTCTACTATCACGATTAGAAAGTGCATATCTTACCTCGCCATTGATATATAATCCAATATAGCCTGCAAAAAGTTCTTCTCCTTCCAAAAACATAACACCGTCATCATACCATTGTGTGTGATTTGGGGACACAAATATTTTTTTTCCGTTTTCACCATAACCTCTAAAGCTATAATTTTGTGTAATTGCATGCCTAATATATGCTAAAAGTTGAGATCTATTTTTATTTGTAAGCAGAAAATCCTGTATGTTTGAATGCTTATGTACATTATCAGGATTAAGTATTGACAACAAAAGAGAATCTACTCTTTCAAATACTCCATCATCAAATTCTTTGTCGGGAAGTTCTTTAAATACTTCCTCTAGCTCACATATTAAACGAATGCCTATATCCTTTTTTGATTCAACCATAGTGCTTTCCTCAAAAGACTAATAATTAAAATTATTTAATATAATCTATCATGCATAGGTTTTGTTGTAAAAGCTATGTATTCCCTAGGAGTTTTAAAGGGAATTTAGGTGAAATTTGGTTAATCCAAGGACAAAATGCAGAGTTTTTCCTGGATTCCTTTCTCATTGCGCTTTTGTGTTTCCATTAACAGTAAAAACGCCTATCGTTCTAAGCCGCTTTGAGACATTTTTAAAATAAGATGTAAAAGGACATATTCTAAAAGTCAAACAGTGAGCCTGAGAATACGACCATGTTTTGACCTGTGAGTTCAGCAAGTTGAAAGTGTATCAGGCTAACTAAGAAAAATAATAGTAACTATTCAGGACTCAGTACCAAAATCTAGTGATGAATGTAAAGTTTAAAACCACTAGATTTTGGAATAGAGTTTATTATATCCCAAAACTACAATTACGCCCTTTAATTTCTAATTTTGAATAGTCAATCGAGCTTCCGATCATTAACTTAGTTCTGAGACTCTTATCGATATGCAAATAAGATCACTTCTGGGATAATCTCGAAAAAAGAAACATAAAAATATTCATGGAGGGTAGTACTTTAAATAGAATATTCGTAGATTACAAAAATACTCTCTCAACCTAATTTGCTTCCTCAAAAATGTGGTTATACTACATACTACTCATTAAATAAGTTGCGTTTACTCTTTAATTGTACTCAACAATTCCTCCTGACTAACAGTTTTATCAGGTCTTACGGCTTTCCCATCATCAGTCAATGTGAACTTACCTTGCATACACCCTGTAACTCTGAGATGTTTTGGCTCAATGTCCTTAGTACGGTTGGTAACATCCTCCGTCAAAAAAAGTAAAACCTTTTCGTCAGTTTTGAAACTCGGTTCATGATTAGCTTCTAAAGTATCGTTTCCAACTGTTCCGCCATCCACTCTCACTGTAACCTCTTTGGATGACAATGGGTTTTTGAGGTATTCATCTACACTTATGGTGATATCTGTATAGATAAGATTCTCCAGGCTAAATGAATCAATATCATCGGGTCTTTTTCCGTCGATAGAATTCCATTTGCTTGGATTTATTTCCTTCACTGTACCTATTACAATCGTATAAGAGTGATTGTTTAATTCTTCAGGACTTAGTGGTGCAAGTGATGCACTGATTTCGCTGTATAAAGGCATGTCATTATTTGCAAGTTTGATATTATCTTGTGAGGGATTTGCAAGTTTAATACCATCTTGCGAGCCTGACAACGCTAGAGCACTTAACATTATCAAAGAAACTGCTCCAACGAAAACGATCATATATTTTATGCTTTTATTCATTGTCATCATCTTTTAAGGATAAACATATTGGGTGCTTGCTATATCGTCTGAGTGGAAATTTTTTACTTATGTCGTTGTTTTATCATGCTTCATATTTCACTCCTGTGAATTTTATCCGAAGGCAGAATAACCAAGCTTAAATATACACAAAGCTGACGTAATCATACCTTATAGGCGTGTTTTATGGAGCTTGGGTAATGTTGGAAAGTTCCATACTGTCTATATTATTTTATACGAAAATGCTATAAAACTTTATGCAAGACTCTCAAACTATGCGACTCTCACATTAATTTTAATCCTACAATTATTTCGTGACCTGCAATTGTTCAAAAATTTGCATAGAGAGCATACATGAGTTATCGCCTCACATTCAACCATGCCTAAAAACATTGTAAAATTCTAAAATAATTTAAGCCAATGTTTTAACTGGACAATAAAAAATTACAGAAATATTTGTTGTTATTTAGAAAAAGTTATTAAAAGCAGTGAAACTATAGAACAGGGAAAATACATCAAAAATTAATTAAAAGGTTTCCAGCACTACTTTCAAGAGTATAATTAGAACGACGATCAAAAACAAAGTCCACAAAAGCGGCAGTATACGCAGCAAAAAATACAGTATTATCGCTATGAGAATTAACTGAACTAAAGATATCCTTCTTCCAGCACGCAGGAAGCGACGATTTAATCTTCTAGACATTACACTAGCCCCTTCGAAACTGATATTCCTTTTTTTAGATCTTGTTTTACATCTTTTGTCCAGAAAACATTATAAAAATAAAATTGAAACTTAAACCTAACTGTTTCAGGTAAACAGGTCTGCTGGGAATCGAACCCAGGTTCGGAGCTCCGGAGGCTCCAGTGATATCCTCTACACTACAGACCTTTTAGTGAAAAAACTATGACCGATTTGCTGACAGATAAAACTGTAATCAGCTAACTGGCTGGTTATAGTGCTAAATAGCTTATAAACTTAATCCTTAACGAAACTGGAATATCCTTTAACCGGAATATCCTCAAATTACATAGGAACGGATTAAAAGAAAACTTAACCTGGAATTTCCAGGACAGGTTTACTCTTGCCACTTCTGGCCGTACTTTTCATCAAATACTATCTCGGAAAGAGCCCTGCGTGTTGAGGTTCTTTCCTTTGGAACCGGTTCCCCGATTGCGAGAGCGGCCATTAGCTCAAGATCTGGAGGGCATCCCAGAATGGAATTGACCTCTTCTTTTTTATTCAGGATTTCTCCAAGCCATACTCCGCCAAGGCCCAGTTCGCAGCAAGTAAGGAGCATATTCTGGATTGCAGCTCCTATTGCCTCAATATCTTTTGTCCTGTTGTAAGAAGTTTCATTATCTAGATAAGTAGCAATAAGTAGAGGCGCTCCTGCCACAATACCGGAATAATGCGTACATTTCGAGAGTTTCTGGATGGTCTCCCTATCCCGGATAACAATGAAACGCCAGGGCTGGTTGTTCAACCCGGAAGGAGCCCAGTGCCCTGCGTTCAGGATAGTGTTGATATCTTCCTTGCTGACAGGTTTGTCCGTAAACTCCCGGACGCTTCGTCTGTTAAGGATAGTGTCAATGACTTTGGTTTCCCCTGTAACTGGCATTAATTCTCCTCCGGATTGATTTTCTATTTCTAGCTTAATGAACTTTCTCTATGCAGGCTGTCAATTATAGAATATTACAGAATAGATCAGTCACGATCAGTCGTCATCGATCTTCTTGTTGAGCCAGGGGATGTTTGCACGGATCTGCTTTCCGACAACCTCAAGCTGGTGTTCCTTTTCCTGGCGTTCCATGGCTTTGAGTACAGGATGGTTAACCATACCTTCGAGCACGAATTCCTTGGCAAATTCGCCGTTCTGGATTCTTGCTAGAGCTTCGTACATGGCTTCACGGGACTCCTCGTTAATGATCCTGGGGCCAACGGTCATACCTCCGTATTCTGCGGTGTTAGAAACCGAATGCCACATTCTCTCAAGCCCGCCTTCATAGATAAGGTCAACAATGAGTTTAACTTCGTGGCAGGTCTCGAAATAGGCCATCTCAGGCTGGTATCCTGCCTCAACAAGCACCTCAAAGGCGGTCTTGATAAGGGACGAGATTCCTCCGCACAGGTCAACCTGTTCTCCGAAAAGGTCGGTTTCAGTTTCTTCACGGAAGGTGGTTTCATAGACACCTGCCCTGGTTGCACCGATTCCTTTGGCGTAAGAAAGAGCAATGTCCCTGGCATTTCCTGTTGCGTCCTGGTAGACTGCAATCAAAGCTGGCACTCCGATGCCTTCGGTATAGGTTCTTCTTACAATGTGACCAGGGCCCTTGGGAGCAGCCATGAAAACATCAACATTCTTTGGGGGGACAATCTGGCTATAGTGAATATTAAAACCATGTGCGAAAGCAAGTGCGTTGCCGGCTTCCAGATTTGGCTCAATTTCAGAGTAATAGACCGAGGCCTGTTTTTCGTCCGGAAGAAGGACCATGATAACATCTGCAGCTTTTGCAGCTTCTGCCACGGTCATAACTTTCAGGCCGTCACCTTCGGCTTTTGCCCAGCTTGAACTGCCGTTTCTAAGCCCAACAACAACATTAAGCCCGGACTCATGGAGGTTGCGGGCGTGAGCGTGACCCTGGCTTCCGTAGCCCATTATTGCGATAGTTTTGTCCTTAAGTGCGTCAAAAGTAGTCTCGTTATCATAAATTATAGTTGCCATGTTTGATTCTCCTGATGAATTCTTCAGTTTTTGAGCAAAGCCCCTTATCTTTTTCGGGAAGCACATTATTATGAAATCCGTTCACTTCCCTGAGAATTAAGTTGCTTTATATCGATTCTCAGAAAGTTGCTTTCTTCGGATAGGGGCAGCTTTTGAAGTTTCAGCAGATGCTTGAAACTCAGGCCTACTTTTTAATGAAGCTTCGAGGGTTTTAAAACGCTTTCGGCTACCCCAATCTGTAAAAATAATTAAGCAGCTACTTTTCTTTACCTGTCCCTTATTATTTAAACCTTCTTTGGTCCTCTCACCAGGGCAATCTTACCTGTCCGGACCATTTCCTTAATTCCGAACTGCCTGAGGAGTTTTTCAATTGCCTGAATTTTGGCTTCATCCCCGGTTACTTCGATAGTCATGGATTTGGGAGCTACATCCACTATCCTTGCCCTGAAAATATCTGCAATTTGGATGATCTCGGTTCTTGCGTTCACATCAGCTGTAACTTTTATGAGTGCGAGCTCTCTCTCTACAGCTTCATCTCCTCCAATGTCCGAAACTTTGATTACATCAACTAGCTTGTTAAGCTGCTTTGTAACCTGTTCGAGCACATGGTCATCTCCATCAACTACTATAGTCATTCTGGAGGTTTTGGGATCTTCAGTGACTCCTACAGCCAGGCTGTCGATATTATATCCGCGCCTTGAGAAGAGCGAAGCCACCCTTGAGAGAACTCCAGACTTATTTTCCACAAGGACTGCAAGCGTATGTTTCATTATTGCTCCTCCAGGTCGAGAACTCTATCAGCTGTTGCCTTACGCAGATCGGGCATAGCGCAGGAAGTGTCTGCATGCTCTTCCATATCAAGGATTTCATTGATTGCAGCACCTGCCGGCACCATAGGATAAACATTTGCCTCACATTCAACAATTACTTCAACGACAGCAGGTCTACCTGAATTGACAGCCTCCTCGATTGCAGGCCTTACTTCGGACGGCCTTTCCGCACGCAGTCCAAGAGCTCCGTAGGCTTCGGCAAGTTTCACGAAATCTACACTGCCCTTAATAAATGTATGGGAATATCTTCTGTCATAGAACAGTTCCTGCCACTGTCTGACCATACCTAGATAACCGTTATTCAGGATCACGGAAACAACTGGAATATCATTCTGGACTGCAGTTGCAAGTTCCTGAGAGTTCATCTGGAAAGAGCCATCGCCTGCAATGTTAACAACCGTTTTATCCGGCCTGCCGACTTTTGCTCCTATGGCTGCAGGGAAACCGTAGCCCATCGTGCCAAGCCCGCCTGATGTGATGAATGTGCGGGGTTTTTTATACTTGAAGAATTGAGCTGCCCACATCTGGTGCTGCCCTACTTCAGTAACTATAATTGCATCCTTGCAGGCTTCAGAGATTTGTTCGACGACAAACTGAGGCATTATAACATCAGGTGACATCTGTTTATAGGTAAGTGGATATTCCTTCTTCCACTGTTTTATCTTTTCAATCCATGCTCCTGAATTGCAGCGCTTGATATATTTATTCAGGGATTTGAGCACCTGTTTTGCGTCCCCGACGATTGGAATCTGAACCTTTACGTTCTTGGAAATCTCTGCAGGGTCGACATCGATATGAATAACCCTGGCGTTGGGAGCAAAGGATTCGAGTTTTCCGGTCACACGATCATCGAACCTTGCACCTACGGCAATAATAAGATCGGATTCCTGAATGGCATAATTTGCATATTTGCTCCCATGCATACCAAGCATCCCAACATATAGAGGATGTTCTGTCGGAATTGCACCTATTCCCAGAAGGGTAGTCGTAACCGGAGCATTAATTGTCTCGGCCAGTTCTACAAGCTCGGCGCTGGCATTAGAACTTATCACGCCGCCGCCTGCGTAAATAATAGGCATGCAGGACTTTGAGATTTCTTCAGCGGCTCGTTTGATTTGCTGGATATTGCCTTTGTAAGTTGGCTTATACCCTCTAAGCTCTACTTTGTCAGGATAGTAAAAGTCGATCTCCGCGTTCTGTACATCCTTTGGAAGGTCAATTAATACCGGGCCAGGCCTTCCGGTAGAGGCGATATGGAAGGCTTCTTTTACGATTCTCGGGAGTTCGTTTACATCCTGTACGAGGTAGTTGTGCTTGGTAATGGGCTGGGTAATTCCCTTAATATCGGCTTCCTGGAAAGCATCGTTACCTATCAGGAACGTCGGAACCTGCCCCGTTAAGGCTACAATAGGTACTGAGTCCATGTATGCGGTAGCAATACCTGTTACCAGGTTGGTTGCTCCGGGACCTGAGGTGGAAACGCAGACCCCGGTCTTTCCAGTAGCACGGGCGTACCCGTCCGCAGCATGAGCTGCTGCCTGTTCGTGGCGCACAAGTATATGGCGCAGATTCGAATCATAAAGTTCGTTATAGAAGGGAATGATCTGCCCTCCTGGATATCCGAAGATGGTGTCAACCCCTTCTTCTTCCAGGCACTTTATCAGAGCCCTTGCGCCATTAACTTTTTCTGTTGACCCGGTTGTCATTATTTAACTCCTTTTTATTTATTGAAATGGGATTTAACTGGATACTCATCTGAATATAAGTACATCTCCAGTATGGGTGTGTTTATCAGAAATATTTTATCTCTCACACTCACAATTTTTCGTTGTTAATTTGCAGATATTTCATAATCGATCATGTTATTTATGGATAAGGTTTTCTCCCGACCCCAGAAACATAAACAGTATGTGATTCCGAAAATCTTTCCAGCAGGAAAAAGGAGAGAGGGCAGAGAAGCCCTCCTGAGAAATTTTTATATTTATTCTCTCTGGAATCATTCGTCTCGGATAAGACGGTTCATGCCGTTCATTACAGCTTCTACGGAAGCCATAATAATGTCCGTCCTTGCTCCGCTTGCGGTGACTACCTTTCCATCTTTGGAAAGTTTTACCCTTACTTCAACAAGGGCATCGGTTCCGCCGGTGATCGAGTCTACATGATATTCTTCAAGGATAATATCTTCCGCACAGGAACTTACAGCTCTACGGATTGCATTGATTACAGCATCTACAGGCCCGTTTCCGATTCCTGCCTGTACTATATCTTTGTCTTTTACATTGAGTTTTATCGATGCCGTTGGAGTCACCCGGTTTCCGGATACGATAGTAAACTCTTCCAGTTTTACCAAGGGCTCTTTATATATATCAAGTACATTTTCCGCAATAGTCTGTAGGTCAGCATCAGTTACATGCTTTCCCTGGTCACCCATCTGCTTGACCCGGTTGAATATTTCCTCGGTCTGGACATCATCAGCCTCAAGCCCCATTTCCTTTAATGCAAGAGTAATAGAGCTACGTCCTGCATGTTTTCCAAGCACGATCTGGCGTTGCCTTCCGATGTATTCGGGACTCATAGGCTCGTAGGTTGCCTTATCGGCCAGAAGACCATGAACGTGAATACCTGCTTCATGAGTGAACGCATTTCCACCTACAAGGGCCTTATTGGGTGATACAGGAATGCCTGTAAGCCGGCTTACAAGCCTTGAAGTCCGGTAGATCATTTCATGTTTGATGCCAGTATCGTATTTATAGAGCCATTCCAGGCTCATTACTACTTCTTCAAGGGATGCGTTTCCAGCCCTTTCTCCTAACCCATTTATAGTTACATGGGCCTGCTTTGCCCCTGCTGCAAGGGCAGCAACCGTGTTTGCAGTTGCAAGACCGAAATCGTTGTGGCAGTGAATACTAATAGGGGCTTTTAGGGAAGAAGACAGGTCACGGAAAATCTCGGTTGTCTTTTCAGGTACCAGAAGGCCTACTGTATCGCAGAAACATAACCTGTCAGCGCCTGCAGCTATTCCGTCGGCGTAGATAGCCTTTAGGAACTCAGGGTCTGCACGTGAAGCATCTTCTCCGCTAAGTTCTACAATCAGACCGTGATCCTTGGCATACTCTGTTACTTCGGCTGCGATCTGCCGTACTGTATCTCGATCTTTTTTGATTTTTGTCCTTATATGAAGATCCGAAACAGGTGCTACTAGGTGGATAGAATCAACGTCACATTTCAGAGCATGGTCAACGTCGGACTTTACAATCCTGCAGTAGCTGCAGATTTCGGCATCAAGCCCTGCATTTGCAATAGTTTTGATAGATTCCCTTTCACCTTCGGAAGTGATTGCAGAGCCTGCCTCAATTACCGATACTCCCATCTCATCAAGAGCTCTTGCAATTAAGAGCTTTTTGTCCTTTGTCAGGGCAACGCCAGGTGTTTGTTCACCGTCTCTCAAAGTAGTGTCCAGAAAGTGGATGTTTTCGAATAATATAATCCCTCAGTTATTATTTTATTCTGATATGTTTCCTTTGGCAATACAGGATATAACATCTGTTTTTTATACTTATTGCTTAATATACTTATTATTTTATAATATTATGTCCTATTTTGCAAAGCTCCATTTATTATACAAATTACATATATCTTTTCTTGGTAACCCAAGTATTTCAGGAAGACCTCCGTGTTTACTCGTGGCTCTCTGAAACTTTGCTTCAATAAGTAGACCATAGTATTTTTACTTTCCAGTTAACAATATATTTGATTTTTAAAAGCTTGCGACTTGAAAAGAGATATCATAGGGCACGTAAGAGTCAATGATGCTCCATACGAAATAACTGTAGATCTAAAAAAAGTTCCTAAGACCTATGACTTATCGGTCCTCTGTTATATTCCCTTCAGAGATTACTTGGCGGTTATCAGGCAGGGTTTAACCGGAAAACCGCTTCTCTTCTGGAAACAATGTGCCAATAGAAATATTGAAAAGTATACAGTTCCCAGCCAGCAAAATAAATTATAAAATATTAGGACAGAAGTTGTTTCGTTTGATTTTTGTACTTCAAGTTGTTTGTTTTGATTTTTTGTGCTTGTATAAGATAAATAAGCAGCTTTAATTTTATAGCTGCATATTACCCCCAAGTTACTGATATTTTGTAAAAATTTGTACTAAAAAAGTTGTACTATCTACCTTTAAAGTTCCAACCTTCTTGTATCTTACCTTGTGTCTTTTCAGCACTAACTTCAGCTTCTTAAAGGATTTCTACTAAGTCTTATTTTAAAGCTGTTTCTAAATCAACAAGCTGAATCTAAGATACTCTTGGCATAGATGACCGGATGTAGCGGCATATCATATCAGATACAGCCGCATAACGCACGAGTATTTATTTTCCAAATACTTTTTTGACCTGACCTTTCTTTTCTTGTATCTTGCCTTCTGTCTTTTCAGCACTACCTTCGGCTTCCAGATCACGATCTCCTGTTATTTCTCCTACAGTTTCTTTGACCTCTCCTTTTGCTTTGTGGTACTTACCTTTAACTTCGTCGTCTGTACTTGATTTCATTTTGTTCCCCCAATTCAATATTTCTTATTCAATTCAATGTTTTTATTAATCTATTGAATGTCTCAGCTCAGGTATCTTTCAGTAGATACAAGCAGAAAAATCCTGAGAATTCTCGACGCTACTTGCCGTGATCCCCAGTTTAATATTCTATATATTATAATAATAAGTTTCCTCTTATATACTTTGCATAATAACATTTTTGAAAAAGAGTATCTGGCCTTATAGGATTTATGGTAAAGTTAAATTGATATGCATTGATTATCTCTTCTACATCTAAAATACTATTTGTTTAATTTTAATACCAAAGCTTTCACTGACTGCTTTGCAACTTTCTATTATTAAAAATGAAAAATTTCCTTAAAAGTAGTGAATAGCGCGTATAAATTAATCTCAAAACTCAAAACTGTGTCCCTTAGTCTCAATTACAGACAATCAATGGAGCACATAATCCTTAGGATGCTTTTGAAATCCTTATTGTTATCAGAACAGTATCGTCTGGATGAATTCTTGATTAAAACAGTTGATTCTCAGTTTTATAGTCAAAATATATAGCCCGAGGTTGGGAATAAGCAACCTCGTTCTCAAAATATTGATTGTAGGGTAACATTATTAATCGACCAGTATGCTTAAGGGTTATGTTCCCTTCTGAAATTATTAGTAAATTGACAACTCAAGCTTTAAACCTTAGCTAATTGACAACTCAAGCTTTAAACCTTAGCTTTTACTCTTAGGGCTCATCCTCTCGGCAGTCTTCCGAACTTCTTCTGCCAGTTTATCTGTACTTTCCCTGATATTCTTTATAAGGTCATTTAGAGCCTTTTCACCAGTTTCGCCTTTTTGTCCAGCAGTCTCTTTGGCCTTTTCTACAGTCTCCTTTCCTTCACCCTTTAGTTGCTCTACAGACTCTTTAGTTTTCTCACCAGCCTGCTCTCTAAGTTTTTCGACCTCTTCTATAAGTTTCTCTGTAGCCTCCGTCAGCCCCTCTACAACTTCTTTGAGATTCTCTGTAAGCTCCGTTATTACAGTTCCGAGGTCTTGTATGGCTCCCTGTAGTGTCTGCCCTAGATCTTCTGTGGTCCCTTCTACAGTCTTCCCTACACCTTCTGTGACGCCTCCCACAGTTTTTCCGATACCACCTGTAAGGCCACCTACAGTCTTCCCAAGACCTTCTGTTGCCTTTCCAACACCCTGAGTGGCCTGACCCTCAGCCTCCTCAATCTTACCTTCAGCTTTTTGAGTTTTACTTTCCTCTTGACTCTGAGCGCTCATGATATACCTCCTTCCCAAAAATTTCTTTTTAATCTTGTAGAATGATCGCAGCTATTACCCCTCTCAATGAATATCCAAATTTTTCCACATTTTGGCATTGATAGCCGTAATTATTCCACTTGATATTTTATTATCTTAGTGCCATTATATTAGTAATATTATAATATAAACTAATTCTTCCTAAAATTCTGCTTTAATAGGATTTTTGAGAAGGAGGGTTTAGTTATTCAAAGAATTAAAGCTCCAGAGATATCAAGGATCTTTGATATATTCACGGCATCTATTATTCTTTTACTGATTTCCTCAAGGTTTACATATTAACTCGAAATTTTACCACCCTAGTTTTCGGATTTGCTTAGTAGTAAACTCTTAGGCGTAGTTGTCCTAATTTTTTGAGCTCTCTGAAACCGGATTTTAGATAAAATAAGTAGAAGAGCTTTTTTATCTACCTCAATGAGGAAATAAGCTTAAACAAAGGAATAGAAGTAAACAAAGGAAGTAAAAGAAGTTTAATGTGGAAATTGATCTAACATCATTTAATTTATTACAAAAAATTAAATGTAGTTTCAATAACATTCGATATGGTCCGGAAGAACTCGGTATATACGTTTTATTCTAAAATCATCTACTCCACAAATTATGCCTTAGTTTATAAAAGCTCCATTATCGCTTTCTCTTATAATTTAGATCTTCTTTTAAGGTCATTAGTAAGTATTCCATTGAGGAAACAAATTCATCTAGCATTGAATAAATCATCTCGCTTCCTTGGTTCGTTGGAATATATACCTTTGATCTCATATCACCTTTGGTAGTGCTTGCTTCGAGAATGTTTTTTTCTTTAAGAGTGTATAATACCTGATAAACGGAGCTTTGATTAATAAATACTTGATATTGCCTGAAAATCTCTTTTACAATATCTTGCCCACACATTGGTTGTGTCTTTAAAATAGAAAGCACTATTACTTCAAGGTGTTTTTTGACTAGATTTTCAATATCTGATTCTTTTTGGATTTCAAAATCTGAGTCTCTAACAAGAGATCCTTGTCTTGAATGCAACTATATGTCCCCTCGGAATTTGGTAAACTATTAAACTATTATTTAATGGCCAGCATTCAATCTTTTTTTAGGAATTCAGGTGATTTAAATAAATTATCGAGTACTCTGAAAGATTAGCATATTTCTCAAAGCTTGGAAATAATTTGAGAACTTTTGGTTATAGTCTTGCAGTTACCAGCTCTCTTACTGTGTATTACTGTGTATTTTATTCATATTTTGTTTTATGTTAGTTCTTGAGAATAATATAATTTTCAAATTATATATCTTTATACGAAGTAATATTTGTTTTAATTATATTTCCATTTTTGCAGAAATCAATATCTTATATAGATAAATAAAAATTCAAAATCAATATCAATAGTCTGCTTTTGGGTAACAGGGCGATTGCATTTATCTGATCGTATAGTACAATTTTAGGATAATATTATAAAACATATTTTGTAACAAAAAAACGAATATCCTAAGTTACTTCAACTTCTGCGAACCTAAAAGATAAGGAAAAAACTAAGTTATACAGGTCGGAAGTTTATTTTTTTGAAAATATTTTCGTAACTACATACTCTCAGAGCAAAAAATTCCAGGTTATAAACTTCGATATGTATAGCTTAAACTGAAGTTAAACAAATAGTGAAAGAGGGGGTGGAAGTTTGGTAAATAATAGTCCTGATAGTTCCGGTCTCGTAGAAGTACTGGATCTGATACTCGATAAAGGCGTAGTCATAGACTTATGGGCTAGGGTTTCACTTGTCGGGATTGAGATACTTACAATTGAAGCCAGAGTGGTTATAGCATCTGTAGATACGTTCCTACACTATGCAGAAGAGATCACAAGGATTGAAAAAGCTGCGGAAGCAATCGAGGAAGCACAAAAAGTTAGTGCATAAGAAGCAAGATCTGACTTTCTTTCTTCCCCGATGTAGTGTCACAGATATAGGTTCCAAAGAGGATTTAATATATTATTTAGGAGTTTGGTCTCAGAATTAGCATAAAACTCAAACTATGTTTGAGTTTTATGTATTTTTTGACATTACTAGCTGAGAATTCATGCTTGTTTGGAAGGGGTTGTATGGAGGAAAAGAATACAATCGAAGAAGTAGGGGATAAAGCGCTTCATCATATAGAACATCTCATTAAGAAAAAAGCTGAGGGGGTTGTGGGTATATCCAAGGAAGGAGAAAACTGGATTGTCCAGTTAGAAGTCCTGGAGAGAAGATCAGTCCCTGATACACAGGACATATTGGGGATGTATCAAATGAAGCTTGATATGGACCTTAATGTTGCGGAATACAGAAGAGTGGGATTGCGACGTAGAGGAGTCATGATAACACAAGATGAGTGTTATATTAACTAGTATGAGCGAACTCAACGATACATCAAAATTGTCTCTTAATAATTAACAAAAACTATCTGTAAGCAGCTTTAAAGGCCTCAATATTAACTACTTCAAAATAGAACGATTTGTCAAAAATACCTTGACTTATCGTGCTTGCCCTGTACTAAGTAAGGCTATGTGCAGAAGCGAAATGCTTAGTATTATCCATAGGATTCAAAGTCTTGTTAAGTCCCGGAACTATATCTACTACTTTGGAGACTAAAAGATGTAGCTCTCCTGGAAATATCAATGATTTATTAACAAAAGATTTGCAAAGCTGTATTTAAAGAAAACAAGTGTCCATAATATCTTTATTAACACCTCATAGTAGCTTACACACCTGATAGCACAATTCTATATGAGTTTCTGAAATCTCACCTTGGGGGGAATAAAAGGTGAATACAGACAATGAGAATGGGAGATATGTATACTGCATAATAAAGGCTCAAGAGGAGCAAGAAAGTTTCGGAAACATAGGCTTTCAGGGAAAAGAAGTATACACTGTCAAATATAAGGAGTTCTCTCCTGTTGTAAGTGATGTGCCTTTTAAGAAATATGATATCGATAACGAAGAGGATATAAGAATCCATACTTCGGTAGTTAATGAGGTAATGAAGAAGTATAGCGTTATTCCTGTAGCATATGGCATGGTTTTTAAAAATAAAAAACTGGTTGATGTCTCCATGCGTTTTGGTTATAAGGCCATGAAAAAAGCCATGAAAATTGTGGATAATAAGGTCGAACTCGGAGTAAAGATAATTTTGCCACAGGATTTTGATGGGAACTTACAAAAGGTAGAACAGTGCAAATCCGAGTTTTCAAAAAGTCTTAAGCAAATTGCTTTTGACTCCAAAAATCTCAATCTTTTCAGCAAGCGTCTTATAATGAATGGCTCGTTTCTCGTGGAAAAAGATAAGATTCAAGTTTTTTCCGATGAAGTTGAAAGGCTCAGAACCAAATATGATTCTTTTAAGGTTCGTTATAGTGGTCCCTGGTCACCTTACAATTTCGTAGATATACATATAATGTCTCAACAGAGAGGAGGTTTTAGATAATGCTCCTCATTGACGATCTCATTCTTCGGTCAATTGGGATTACAATTCCAGGGCTTGACTTGATTTACACACTAGAAATCATAAGAGATTTTGCATTTAAGGAACTTTACAATCCTGAAAAAGTCAAAAACGGGCTAAAAGAAAACCAAATGTTATACGAATTTGGCGAAATCTCAAGAGCTGAATTTGAAGAAACAAGATCAAAGCTCATGGAGCAACTCAAATTCGCAGAGCGTTTCGAGGAGATGAACCTCAGTGTCAGAAGTGACATCTTTGCCTAAAAAAAGAAAAAGCACGAAAACTCAGAATTTAGAATCTATGGATCTGGAATCAAGAAAATCATGCGGAAATATAATGAATTTTTTCAAAACACTTGAAGAAATGGAAACAAAAAAAATATCTGAGAAATCGGGAAGAAATAATTGCAAGGGACCGGTTGGCTCGAAAATAGATTACTCTTATCATATCAAAATAAATGATCCTGCAAGACAAGAAGAAAATCTCAAAAAACCTGAATTTCAGAAATTAAGGTCTAAAAAGAAACTCAGAGACTGATAATATAGAATATGTAGGTCCTTTACCCAGGTTTCAAAAAATTAAGTTCTACAAGATGTGCAAAATAAAATTAGAGAAAAAAGAAAGCTCTAAAAACTTGATTTGGGAATAATTTGTTACATCTTTCAAAAAGACTCATAGAGAGACTCCCAATCCGCATTACAAAGGAAAAAGTTCTAAGATCAACTGAAAAAATGTCGATATATCATATCTCTGGACTTATAAGATCAAGGAGTGGAATGCGAATTAGTAAAGAGGTGAAATATGACAAACTCAAATTCGGTTGTTAAGGAGTCGGGAGGGCTTGCTGATGTAATAGACAGAATTCTCGATAAAGGGCTTGTGCTGAATGCCGATATTTCTGTATCCGTTGCTGGTACAGAACTTCTTGGTGTAAAAATTACAGCTACTATTGCATCCTTTGAGACTGCGGCGAAATACGGGCTTGAATTTCCTTCTGGAACTAATTTAAATGCTCCAGCCTGGGAGAAAGTATCTGAAACATACGCAAACTGCCCAGAATGCGGAAACCGAAGAGAAGAAAGACTTCTGATACATGAAGGATGTCCTGTTTGTGGATGGGAAAGCCCGCTTAAGAAGAAAAGCGTTCCTGCGTTGAGTCAAAATGATTCGGATAAATCTGACAATATATTGTATAGGAATTTGTAATGTTTATATGGTTTTGTAATAAGGGAGAGTGGAATGGAAAAAAATAACGCAGAAAAAGAATCTGAAGCCAGATCCTTAAAAGAAAAAGAGGAGTTGGAATCCAAAATCAAGGCTATGGAAGAAAGGATAAAGGAACTTGAGAAAAGCCTTGGTGAAAAAAAGGAACCTGTCGGATATGGTGGAGAAAGTATTGTTGGAGAACTTGTAAGTTCTCTTATCCCGGGCTTTGGAAAAATAGTAAAAACTCTTGAAAAGACCTCTCCAGAGTTTAGACAGAGAATTGCAGACACCGATTCGGAAATTAAACATAGGCTCGAAACTGGCTGGAGTGGTAAAAAGCCTACTGTAAGCTATGGCCTGTCAATAAGGCCTCTTGACACCAGACCCGGAAAAGTCTCGACAAGAGGAACGCCTAATACGAAAATAAAAGAAGTAAAAATTGAGTCTTCAGAAATTGAACCTGTTTTTGACGTCTTCGAAGAAGAGGGAAATGTTTCCGTAATTGCTGAAATTCCGGGGGCCAATGAAGAAGATGTCCAAATAGAACTTGAAGGTAGCAAACTGCAGATTTCTGCGGGATTGTACAGTAAAACCGTAGTTTTACCTACAGAAGCAGAAGCAATCATGGAAAAAAGTTTTAAGAACGAGGTACTGCAGCTAAAAATAAAAAACAAAAAAAGCTGATTCAGATTAATGAAAGGAGAAAGTGTCGTTGCCGATTGAAATTGATGAAAAAAATCTGAAAAAAGGCTTATTGGGCCTTGTTGTAGCTCTTGTTGAGATAATAACGGAGTTACTTGAAAAGCAGGCTCTTCTTAGGATCGAAAATGAGAGCCTTAGCGACGAAGAGATCGAGAGGCTTGGAGAGGCACTTGCAGATCTGAGTGAGGCACTTGAAACCATAAAGGTGGACAACAATATAGAAGATACTGTCGAATCCGTGCGTTGCGGACTTGATGAAGTCGTAGATGATGTAGTGGATAAGTTAATGAACCCTGCAAGATGGGCTAAAGAGGTAGAGAAACATGACCGAAACCGACCAGGCGAGATATCTTTACTTGATAGCTAACACGGAAGAAGAAAGAAGTTTGGGAGATATTGGTCTCGGCGATAGTCCTGTGTATACGATTGTTTTTCAAGATATTGCAGCTGTTGTACATGCTTCGAAACCCGAACCTGAGCCTGCAAAGAGTGAAGAGCAGGCTAAACAATGGATTTTGAATCATAATTATGTGATCGATAGAGCCACTGAGAATTTTAACACAGTACTGCCTTTTTCTTTCGGATGTCTTGCCAGAGGGGATGATGAAACCATAAAAAGATGGCTTCAAAAAAACTACGTATTATATAAAAGAGAACTTGAGAGATTAAAAAATTCTGCAGAATATTCGATACAGATCTTTTACGACCCTAAAATTCTGGAAAAACAGATTATAGAGACGATACCTGAACTTAAAGAGATAGATCAGAAAATAGAAACCATGCCAAAGGGAAAGGCCTACATTTTCAAAAAGAAATTCGAACTGGGTTTGAAGCAAGCAGTAAGCGATCATCTGGCAAGCATGGAGAGGGAATTTGGAATATTAATAAAAGAAAATGCAATACAAATAACAATTGAGGAAAAAATCCCCTATGTGCCTGAAAAATATGCAGGTAAAAAAGTTATGGTTGCGTTTTCTTGCCTTGTTGCCCAGGATAACGTTGACAGACTTGGGCAAAGCCTTGAGAAGATAAACAAAAGAGAAGAATTTGCAGTAAGATTTACAGGGCCGTGGGCACCTTTCAATTTTGTTGATCTCAAGGGGAATATTGAGGATGAAACCTGAACGTGAAAAAGACAGTCTTGGGGAACTGCTGAACCGAATGGTCACAAAAGGTGTACTTGTTAATGCCGATGTTATAATTTCACTTGCAGGAATTCCCCTGCTCGGAGTAAAACTGGAAGCTGCAATTGCATCCATTGAGACCATGCTTGAATATGGACTTTTTGAAGAGCTTGATAAAAAAACTAGAGCCTGGCAACTCGAACATCGGAAAACAAGCCCTCTACTTCAAGAAGACGAAGAGATTGAATTAGAATTCTACGGCTCTTTTTTTCAGGAACTTCATCCGATTTGGAAATACTGTTTCATGTATGTAACCAACCACAGGATTTTTGGATGGAATAAGGCTTTTAACAAAATTCTTTTTGAAATTCCGCTTGCCAAAATTCAAATGACTGCTATTTGCAAAGGAATCTATCAGGATGAAGAACGAGATGAACTTTGCCTGAGCCTGGAAAACGAAGAAAAACTGTATCTTCATTCAAGTGATCTTATTGGGCTACAGGATCAGATCTGCAAGCTCATCCCTGAACCTGTCAGAGGAAGCTAATTAGCTCTAAATTAAAGAATAGGTCATTACGGCTGTTGTATTATATAGCATATAGCCGAAACTGCCTATTCTCTGACAGTGCCTTGCAGAGGTACAACTTTATTGACGCAACTCTGCTAGCGCTAAGCAAAAATTCAGAAGAGAACTGGTTTCGCGTCAATCCTTAAGGATTGAACCATTCTGAATTTTCTATTGGTTTTATGCGAGCTTTTGTTCTTGACACGACATCTTATCTTTAAAAATATTTTCCAATATTCTCTATTGCTTTTACAATGAGGGAAACGCACGATTCAATATCTGCTGTGTCTAGGACTTCAACAGGGGAATGAATATATCGGGTGGCTATGCTGACTGTGCCTGTAGGGATACCTTCTCTTGTGAGGTGTATTGAGGTTGCATCGGTTGTGCCTCCTGATCCAACGCCAAGCTGGTAGGGAATATCATTTTGAGCGGCAGTTTCTTTAAGCCACTTAAGAATCTGCGGATGAGCTATAAGGCCTCTTCCGGAAGCATCGGCTACGGTGATTACAGGTCCTTTCCCGAGTTCCAGGGCAGAATCAGTTTTATTAATGCCTGGATGGTCTCCAGGAATAGTTGTGTCAAGGGCAAGCGCAACATTTGGACAAATTCCAAAAGCACAGGTTCTTGCTCCCTTCAGTCCTACCTCTTCCTGCACAGTACCTACGGCATAGATATTTGCTTCAATTTTATGTTTTGAAAGCCGTTTCATAACCTCAATAAGGATAACTATGCCTGCACGGTTGTCAAAGGCCTTGGAAGTTACCTTTCCGTTTGCCAGGGGCACAAACTCCCGGTCTATAGAGGCTGTCGTACCTATTTCAATTCCCAGGTTCTCGGCATCTTCTCTGTCTTTTGCTCCGATATCAATGAACATATCGTCGAGCTTCACGGGTTTTTTCCTATCTTCTTCCTTCATTACATGAGGAGGCTTGGATCCGATAACTCCGGGAATTGAACCCTTTTTGCCATGGAGTACAACTCTCTGATTAAGAAGTGTCTGGTCAAACCATCCTCCGATCCCGACAAACCTGAGGAAGCCATTGTCATCAATATACCTGACCATAAGCCCAATTTCGTCCATATGGGCAGCTAGCATTATGGAAGGACCTTCTCCTTTTTTGAGTGCTATAAGGTTTCCCATGCAGTCTCTGCGCATGGTATCAACATAGGGTTCAAGCTCCTTTTCTAGGAGTTCTCGGATATTATCTTCAAAGCCTGAGATTCCATGAGCATTGGTGAATTTTTCAAGCAGAGATTTTATCTCTCTGAGGTTTCCGCTTTTTTCCATTTTCGAGTATCTCCTACATATCAGTTTAGAGTTAAAATTTATCTCATTAAGATTAATTATAATTTAATAAGGTTAATTATAATTATCCATTTATTATTTCACATTATTAAATGCTTTTTTACAATCTCTTTTTGATAAATGACTTTTTATGATTATTCCTGCAGGCTATTTCTTAAATTCTTATCAGGGTTAATTAAGTCATTTTCACTTCTAGTTAATTATTGTACTGTTATCTATTAAGATTACTATTATTTAAGTTTCTGGCAGGAGGGTTCCAGATTAATTTTTAAGATGACATGGGGAGATTTTTCGGAAGCTATAAGAACAGAAACATTAAAATCCCTTCAGGTTTATTGAGGACTCAGGTGAAAATCAATATGACTGCAGAATTACCCCCTCAAGTTCAGAACCAGATAGCACAGCTTCAGCAGATACAGCAGCAGATACAGGCTCTGGCTATGCAAAAATCACAGGTTGAAGCTATGCAAAAAGAGTCCAAAATGGCTCTTGATGAGCTAGAAAGACTCACTGATGATGTAGTAGTCTATCGCAATGTAGGGGAGCTGGTAATTAAAACGAGCAAGGGAGAATCCATTACAAAACTGAAAGATAGGGAAGAAACTCTCTCACTCAGGCTTCAGTCAATTTCCAGGCAGGAAGAAAGACTCACATCTCGCTTTAAACAGCTTCAGGAGCAGATTCAGCAGGCTTTGGGCACCAGAGCACAATAATTTTATTTTTCATTCCCGCATAGGAATATAAAATAAAATATGTCTTTGCCAAAATACATATAAAAGTCATGCCGAAATCCTGAGTTTCTTGAATCCAGGGAGATCGATGCCTATAAGAACGATAGGCAGAGTGGACAATGGAAGTTGATGAAGCGGAGTTTTTCAATCGGCTCCTCGACTATCGAAACATTTTATATTTGTGCCACCGGAATGCAGATCCGGATGCGATTAGCAGTGCTTTTGCCCTTTCCGAGGCTATTGGAGGCACTGTTGGACTTGTGGACGGCTGCAACCGTGTAGCATCTGTGCTTATAGAAAGACTTTCGATTGAGGTTGTGGATAAACCCAATCCGACTGATTACGGTTTTGTCGTTGTGGTTGATACCTCAACTAAGGCGCAATTAAATGATCTGGAACTTACAAAGTATTGCGTAATTGATCACCATATAACTACTGCTCTGACAGAAAATGCCGAGTTTTACCTTCACAGGAACAGTACTTCTACCGTAGAAATCGTTTACAATATTTTAAAAGCAATGGGTGCACCTATTAACCGACGGGTAGGTATCGGTATGCTCACAGGAATCGTAACTGATACCGGGCATTTCAAACATGCATCGGCAGATACATTTCGAACAGTAGCGAAAATTATAGAGGACAGCGGAGTTGAATACGGGGAAGTGCTGGATCTTATGGCTGCTACCCCACAGGATATCTCCATGCGCATAGCTATCCTGAAAGCCGCAAGCCGTGTCGAGCTTGATAGAGTACAGGATATGTTGATAGCATCTTCCCATGTAAGTTCTTTTGGAGGCTCTGCATCTTCCATGCTTATTAATATTGGTGCAGATATTGCTTTTGTTGGTACGGCCAAAGGTGAAAACGTCAGAATAAGTGCAAGAGCAAAACGTGATGCTGTAAGTGCCGGAGTTAATCTTGGCCAGCTAATGGAAGATATCAGTAACGAATACCACGGTACAGGCGGTGGACATTCCGGAGCTGCCGGAATCGATGTAGTTGGCGACATGAAAGAAGTGCTGGATAAATGCAGGGAGAAAACAAAGAAAATTCTTGAAGCTTCTCTTGGAGAAACGTCAAAAGAAATCTCTTTTGAGGATGAAATCAAAAAGCTTGAAAATGAATGATGTTATAAAATAGAAAGATTTCATTCTTCTGAATATATTTCAAAAATCCTGTACTTCGTACTATACTTGAAATTTCTTTTTCCTTTATGATTACTGGAATTCGGCAATTGAATAAGATAATAATTGAATAAGATAATTATACAATTTACCGGCTATGATTAAACCTGTAGAAGTTCTTCAAAATCCACATTGGTTTACTTAAAAGACTTTGTCCTATATGCAGCCAGCTCTCAGGTTTACTCATTAAATCTTTTTTTAGCCTAACAGCTAATATTTATATGAGAATCTAGCTTAACCTTCATATTACTCCAGCTAACTTTCATATTATATTTGCCGGAAATATATATCCGTTGGAAATAATATACTCCGGAGTAAGAAGGCAATCTTTTAAATAAATGGAGAGAGACCCGAGACCGAAACATGACCTTAAAGGGGCATGATATGAGTTACTCAAAAGACAAACTACAGAATACAGGGCCTGACATTAAGAGCCCAGAACATAAGATATACAGAGTGTGAAAATATGCCAGAATACTGGGATCCTGAGATAGAAACCATGCCTGTAGAGGATTTAAAAAAGCTGCAGGAAGAAAAGTTGAAACAACTTGTTCATTATGTGTATGAGCGCTCCCCCTTTTACAGAAAAAGGTTTGATGAACACGGGGTTAAGCCAGAGGATATTAAAACTCTTGATGATATCAGGAAGTTACCTTTTACAGTTAAGCAGGATCTCAGAGATACCTATCCAACAGGTATGTTTTGCGTCCCGAACTCCAAACTCGTCCGCTTTCATGCCTCCTCGGGCACAACAGGTAAACCGACCGTAGTAGGGTATACCCAAAAGGACATCGATGAATGGGCTGAGTCCCTCGCAAGAGCATTTAACTCTGTGGGAATGGGGAAAGATGATATTCTTCAGGTAAGTTACGGGTATGGGCTTTTTACAGGTGGGCTGGGTGCGCATTACGGAAGCGAAAAACTGGGTGCGACCGTTCTCCCTACAAGTTCAGGAAATACCGAACGCCAGCTTGAACTGATGAGAGATCTCGGTGTCACTGCTATAGCCTGCACGCCTTCTTACTTCCTTTACATGATCGAGACGGCAAAAAAAGAAGGCATCAGTATCAGGAACGATACAAAATTAAAAAGAGGATTCTTCGGAGCTGAGCCCTGGTCCGAGGAACTTAAGAAACGTATCGAAGACGAATCCGGGATTAAAGCTTTTGATATTTACGGAACTTCGGAAATGAGTGGTCCTCTTTTTACCGAATGCTCGGCGCAGTCCGGAATTCATATCTGGGCAGATAAATTCCTGGTTGAGATTCTGAATCCTGAGACCGGAGAACCTGTTCCTGACGGCGAGAACGGTGAACTCGTAATTACAACTCTCACTAAAGAAGCGCTTCCTTTAATCCGTTACAGGGTAAGGGACATAACCCGAAAGCTTTCAGAGCCCTGCGCATGCGGAAGAACTCATCCTCGGATTACACGCATCAGCGGCCGTTCAGATGATATGATTATCGTGCGCGGCATCAATGTATTCCCAGGCCAGGTAGAATCGGTCCTTATGAAGATTCCTGAAGTTGGGAACCATTTCATGATCATTGTAGATAGAATCGGACCCCTTGATTCCATGAAAGTCCAGATCGAGATGCATGAGTCTGCTTTTAGCGATAAGATGTCAGATATGATGGCACTTAAAAGAAAGATTTCAAGTGCACTTAAAAGCGTACTGAATCTCGCAGTTGAGGTAGAACTGGTGGAACACGGTTCTCTTCCTCGCTCAGAAGGAAAATCAAAGAAAGTTATCGATAAGCGAAATATTTGAAATTTTTAAATACCGAAAACGAAACCTGTAAAATATTACTGTCCTGCAGGTTTTACTTTTTTGGGATAATCTCTCGAAATTTCACTTATATAATACATAGCTAGATGTAAAGTTCTCAGATTTAAAACAAAGTAGCCAATAATAAAATGTCCAGTACAGAAATGTTTTGTGCTCATAAAAGAACAATGTCCGTGAATTACACTCGAACAGAGCAGTTAATTGATGAACTGGCTCTAACTAATTATAAGCTTAATAACTGTGTAAGCTTAAAATATACATAGAGACTTATTATACTCTGGTAAGATAATTATAAAAAGAAATAAGAGAGAATAAGAATAAGCAGTATAAGGATATAGAAAAGCAATATAAGGACATGGGTGCTGGAATGGAAGATAAAATTATAAAGCAGATTTCCCTTTTTGCGGAAAATAAGCCTGGCAGACTTGCAAACGTCGCAAATAAATTGAAAAGCGCCGGCATAAATATCAGAGCTTTTACCATTGCCGAGTCCGGGGACTTCGGAATAATCCGCATGGTTGTGGACAGGTCCGATTATGCTCACAGTATACTCCACGATGCAGGGTTCACCGTTTCCGAGACCAACGTACTGGGAATTGAAATGGATGATGTCCCTGGCAGTATGTCCCGTATTGCAGAAGTATTTGGAAAAGCCAAGATCAATATCGATTATGCATATGCCTTTGTCACCAGGGATCAGAAAGCCCTTTTAATAGTCAGGGTAAATGATATTGAGAAGGCAATTAAAACGCTTGAAGAAGAGAGTATCAAGCTCATAAGCATGAAGGAAATGGAAAAGATCTGATTTTAACGAAAAACGGATTTTCCCGCAAAGAAAGCATTTTTAGAGGAAAAACGAAACTATCCAGAATCCGATATATTTGTGTTCGTAAGATTCTGGAGCGGCTTCTTTTTACGGCTTCTTGGCAAAACCTTCATAAGAGGTTTATATCCTGCAAACTTCCTTGAAATTCTAACCGGATAAATATATATACATAATTAATATAAAAAAAAATATATACGAAGCGAAAAAAGTTGCCAGGGGAGCAGGTCACCGGTTTGACTACAATGAAGGAAAATAAAAGTAACTTCCAAGAGAACGCACAGAATTCCTCAAAAAATAAGCTTGGTGGAGTCCATACAACAATTATCGGGGGAAGGACTGGCAAAAAACTTGTAAAGCTTGTAAGCCAGCACCCTGAAGTAAAAAAGGTAATCCCAACCGTAATTTCCGTAAAAGGTGTTGCAGGAGGAAGCCTGACTGGAAAGATATTACGTGCGGATGCGAGAGGGAATTTGAGGCTATTGCTCTCTGAAGGTAGGAGTTTTCAGGAAATAAGACTGGTAACAACAGTTGGGACCGCTGAAGAGGGAGATAGAATTATGGATGAACTGAATGAAATCTTAAAAACTGCCCTCTGAGGCATTAAAGGAGAGACTAGTAATTGGGGTTTATAGGTATTGATCATGGCACAACTGCGATGCGTTTTGCTCTCATTGAAGGGAGAAATACTCTGACCTTTGAGCTTGAGAGGGCTGAGGCAGCGGCCATGTCCGAAAACGAAGTTCTTACTGCGCTTGAGGAACATTTTGGAATTCGGCGTGAGACAATTGACCTGATCGCACTTACGTACTCGATGGGAGATGGTTTTTCCACAATTAAGGATGTAAGGAGCCTGGAAAAAAGAGGACTCAAGAGTATTGAAGGGGCAGGAAAAAAGACCGGAGGAGGCACAAGGGTTTTTGATGCCATTTGGAATTCGGGAGTTCCGGCAATAGCAATTCCCGGTCTTCATATGGAGAGCAATGTAGATTCCAGAATGAAGGTCTTTTCTCATCTTACAAGCCCTGAGAAGCTGGGAATTGCTTACCACATCCTGTGTCTTGGCTATAAGAACTTCGTGGTTTCTGATATAAGTTCAAATACTGTTACTCTTGCTGTTGCCGATGGGAAGGTAATTGGGGCAATCGATGCTTGCATATTCGCCCCAGGTGTTCACCACGGCCCTCTTGACCTGCAAGCTATCAGGGATGTGGACAATAGATATTGCACCGCAAACCAGGCTTTTATAAAAGCAGGAGCTTTGAAAATGACTCCCTATAAAGATAGGGAAGAACTACTCCGTGCAGCCGAAAAAGAAGAAAGCCCTGCTCTCTTGGCCCTTGATACTATTGCGCTATTTGCAGCCATGGAAATTGCTTCAATGCAGTTGCTTCTTAAGGACTATGAGACTACAGGAGATATTTTTCTTGCAGGATCCATAGGCGAATTCGAATATGCACAGAAAAAAATCTGTGCACACCTGGGGCAGGAATGCCAGTATCTTGGAAAGTGGCATGCTGCAATAGGCTGTGCCGAGATCGCACGGGATGTTTTTGCCGGAGAAAAAGAAATCCTAGGCGTAGAGGTTAACTATCCTTAAAAAGTGAGAACGGAGTATTGTGAACTAGCACTCAGCTAAAGACTTAGTGACTTCTTGTTTCACAGACTATAGTCTAAGTCTCGAACAAGCTTTAATTCGGGCATTTCTTGCCCTACTACTTCTCTTTTTTTCGCTCGCTCCTATTTTTACATGAATATAAGCTGGATGCGAAGGGTTTATTCAAGACCAGTGTTATGTCTGATGGTTAACATCCGTGACAAAGGATGCTTGGTTTTCGCTAATCTATGCTTAATGTAGAATTAGTTTAAATGGATAAAGATGGTCATCCGATAATGAATAGATCAAAGTTGACGCTTATATCCTCTGAGTTAAAGATTCAGTGGTTTTATCCTCTTTTATATAAAAGGACAGGCATAAATCAGGTCTTTTCTATGGATTCTTCATATATACTATCCTGATATTCCGATCTATCGATATTTCCTTCACTTGGTCCCATTCCATCGGACTCATCATAACTGCTCATTTTGTCTTTCTTCATAAGAATAACATAGTCCGCAGAATTCTTGAGGGCTGTGGAAAAACCGGGTTCAACTCCGAAAATAATAGTCTCTTTTCCGTGCTCATTTGCTTTGTTCAACAGCGGCTTGAAGTCTGCATCTCTTGTAACGATCGCAAGAGTGTCAATATTAGGGTTATGTACTAGCTCCATGCCCTCTACCGCGAGGCGCACATCAACATCACTTGAACAGATTATAGGTTCAAGCCCATGATTTTCAATAGCTTCCACAAGCTTGTCAGAGGCGTACTGGTTAAGGAAAACTCGCCCGATTTTGATATTTCCATAGTCTTTCAGGACATCCCTTATCTCCTCAAGATTTACATCAAATTCTTTTCTGAGGATATTCGGACCATCCACTAAAAGTCCTATTTTCCGCCTGCCAACTTCTTTTTTCGAGCGGAGGTATTTTGAGATAGAGTCTATTCCGCTTTTTACAGGTTTCATTATTAATGTCCTCTGTGATCTTGCGGGTCACGGAACCTTCACTTTATGGGTTTGAGCCATAGGCAATATAGCACCAACTCTCGGAAGCTACACTTTCAGCAGCCTCCAATCTGCCGTACAGAATTTATGCTTCTGCCGTCAGCTTTTGAGGTTTAAAGTTCCGAATTTCTAAGATTTATATCTTGATACCGCAATTTTGCATACAATCCGATAAATACTTTATATGCTTTTCTGTAGTAAAACATTTGCATATTAATACAACCAAGGTTTACAAATTTATCCTTCTGTAAATGATTGGATTGAAAAACTGGAACTCTTTCTGTGAAAAAGATAGGAAGAAACTCTGGAAGGATAAAGTCTCGATCTATAAAGGTCTGTTATATAATTTAATAGTTATAAATTGTCGGAAAAGTTTCCTTTTTTTACTTCTCGAATGATATATGGAGATTCCTTGAGCTCAAAGGTATTTTCCATTTTTCGTCCTTTTTTACGCCTTATGTACTGGATTTCTCCAAGTTTCTCCAAAAAAGCCTCATATACTTTCATGAACTGTTCAAACTCCTGGTCAGTAAGTTCTATCATCCCTTCCCTGCCCGCGAGCCAATCATAAACCTGGAGAAGAATAATTTCTCTTACTCTTTTCAGTTTTTCATCTTCAGGTGGTTTTTCAAAGTACAGAGTTTTTTTAAACTCTGGAGACCAGGCTGCAAATAGTCTCCTGAAATTCAAAATCAGGATAGGGTTTTTCTCTCCTGGCTCGGGTCTTGGATAATAGTATGTGCCTTCTAGAAGGTTATCCCCTTCCAGACTTACCACCTGCCTATATACCTTGGTCTTAGAGCATTTTCCTGAATTTTCTTTATCCGGAGACCCATATAGAGACCGACAAAGAGACCGCTAAGATGAGCTGTATGAGCTATCATATCCGATGAATTAACCATAAGAAAATCAAGGAGAGCAAAAAGCACGAGGGCATATTTCAGCTTCATTGGGACAAAGTAAACGTAAACACGAATGTCCGGCTCAAGCATTGTAAGGGCTGCAAAGACCCCATAAATCGCTCCGCTTGCACCAACCATCGGAACAGGAGAGATATTGAAAACTGGCCGACTTAAAAAGGTATATCCTATTGCTGATAAAATCCCAGCTGTGAAAAAAATTGCCAGAAGCTGTCTGTTCCCGACCCGCTTTTCAAGTGCAGTTCCAAAAAAGTACAGGACGAGCATATTGAATAAAAGATGTAATAAACCAGTGTGCAGAAATATATATGTAACAAGCGTCCACGGCCTTGTCACGAGATAATTTGGGTCAAACTGAAAAGCGTCTATATAGATGTAACCTATTCCTGGAACCATTTCTAAGAAGAATGAAAGTGTGCAGAGGGCAATAATTGCCATCGACGGGCTAGTGAATATAGAATCTTTACCTGCCACCTGTTCCACCTCCAGGAATGTAAGATGCGTTAAGGTCAAACATATTTCTAACTACTCTCCGATTTATATAGGATTCACACAGCTGAACTGAAAATATCAATAGCATCAGACATTTTACTGCTTAAAATATATGTTTAAATCACAATGTCTAGTACTTGATTTTTTTACTTCATGTGCATAAGTCTTTTTTATTATTTCAATTCCTCTAGCTTGAGTATAGTTCCATCCTTGAAGGTTGAAATAGATGACTAAATATGTGAAACATATCGTATCTTGTAGTTTTTGAACAGATTTTTTACTAATAACCGGTTACGAAATTAAATCAAAGAACTTATAATTTAAGTTTTTTGAAATTAAGCCAATAAAGTTCCGGATAGCTTTGTTTAGGAACCTCTCAGTTATAAGGATTCTATTGCCAAAAGCATATATTGAATAATCAGGTTCTTTATTTGAAATCTTAAATAAAATAAACTGAAGTTTTAAACTCTGGAAGGATACAAACTCAATTCTTTCGGAATATTATTAATATTCAAGAATTTGTCTGTTTAAGAGTGTGTCAATACTATTTAAATTGATATTTTTATTATTTAAATTAGAATATATCTTAATTAATATTCAATCGGGTAAATAATATTTATGCCTTTCCTTAAAAAACACAAAAATAGTTTACGGCGTTTACTGTGTAAAATCCCCTCTCAATCCTAAGCCTATAAATAATTTTCTGTTTATTTTTTGTATCTATCTTATAAAATTTGACTTATATTTATAATTATTATATTCTCATGAAAAATAAGTTTTATCTATTGATTAGTATAACATTCAGTAACAAATATTTATCAAAATTTTTGTTTTACAAGCGAAAAAAAAGTAAATTAATAACAATTAATAGCACTGAATATGAAAATACAAGTACCGTTCTCTATTTTTCTGAAAAAACGACATTAATAGACACTAATTTGTCTATTACGTAACAAATTTAAATAAATTTTTATAGTCGGCTGATTTCGAATATTACCATTTTACCCTTCTCGAAATAGCGTGTTACAAATTAGAAAATGTTATATAGATTTGGTACGTTAAGACATTTAATTAGTGTTTATTATCCATCGGTAGCGACCTCTGCTTAAGATTAAGGTCTCAATCGTTGGCAAAAACGGTTTTTTTTGAGCAAAAGGGCGTAAAAACATTTCTGAAGCGTAATTAAGCCCCTAAAAACGACTTTTACATGGAAATATTTCCTATAAAAACGCTTTATTTGAAAAAACGCTGGTATACTACTTAATAGTTAAAAGAAATAGCTAAAAGCGTCTTACCAGAAAAGCACATATTTAAACGATTGTACTTTAAAGCAGACGGCAAAATATATAATGTATAATCATGATAAATATGCCGAGTATGATAATTGCAATCGTCTTGGTAAAGTCGACTTTAAACAAATTTAGGAGGTAACGCTCAAATGAGCAAACTAACTACCGGGAGTTTTTCTATAGAAGATCTGGAATCTGTTCAGATCACTATTAACAATATTGTAGGGGCAGCAAAGGAGGTTGCCAAAGAAGCAAAAGAAGTAAAAGAAGAACTTGGCCCGATGGGTCCGACCCCCTTCCCCTCAATCGCTACATTAAGGGACTGGAGTTTTACACTGTTTGACCGCTATGAGCCGGTCTACACCCCCATGTGTGATCAGTGTTGCTACTGTACCTTTGGACCGTGTAACCTGGAAGGAAACAAGAGAGGCGCCTGCGGTATTGACATGAAAGGTCAGGCTGCAAGAGAGTTCTTCCTGCGCTGCCTCACAGGCTGTGCATGTCACAGTGCCCATGGCCGCCACTTGCTCGATCACATTATTGATCTTTTTGGCGAAGATATGCCGATTAACATGGGAGCTTCAAATGTAATTGCCCCCAATATTCAGCTTGTCACAGGTCGGCAGCCGAAGACCCTTGGCGAACTCAAACCCATAATGGAATATGTCGAAGAAGAGGTAGGCCAGCTACTTGCAACCGTACATGCAGGACAGGAAGCAGCAGCAATTGACTATGATAACAAGGCAATGATGGCCGGATATCTTGACCATGTAGGTATGGAAGTTTCCGATATTGCACAGGTTACTGCACTCGGCTTCCCGAAATCCGACCCAGAGGCTCCTCTTGTTGAAGTAGGTATGGGAACGATTGATGCTTCAAAGCCAGTCATTATTGCCATCGGGCACAACGTTGCTGGTGTCACCTACATCATGGACTACATGGAAGACAATGGCCTGACTGACAAGATGGAAATCGGAGGTCTCTGCTGTACCGCATTCGACATGACCAGGTACAAGAGAGAAGACCGGAAAGCCCCCTATGCAAAGATTGTCGGTACCATTTCAAAGGAACTGAAGATTGTACGCTCCGGAATTCCTGATGTAATCGTTCTTGACGAACAGTGTGTAAGAGCTGATCTCGTTGAGGAAGGAAAGAAGCTTAAGATCCCGATCATCGCATCCAATGAAAAGATCATGTATGGCTTGCCAGACAGGACCAACGATGACGTAGATGCAATCGTAAAAGACCTGGTAAGTGGCACGATCCCAGGCTGCGTAATGCTAGACTACGAGAAACTGGGAGAACTTGTGCCTAAGGTTGCTCAGGCCATGGCTCCAATCCGCGAAGCTGAAGGACTCTCAGCCATCCCCACAGACGACGAAATGAAAGCCCTCGTTTCCAAGTGTGCAGAATGTGGAGAGTGCGCACTGGCATGTCCAGAAGAGCTGGCAATCCCTGCAGCAATTGCAGCAGCTAAGGGAGAAGACTACTCTGCTCTGGAAGAGCTGCATGACCTTTGTGTAGGCTGCCGCAGGTGCGAGCAGGTCTGTAACAAGGAAATCCCCGTCCTGAGCCTGATCGAAAAGGCTGCCCAGAAGGCAATTGCCGAAGAGAAAGGCTTTGTAAGAGCAGGAAGAGGTCAGGTAAGCGATCCAGAAATCAGGGCAGAAGGTCTGAATCTGGTTATGGGTACTACCCCGGGTGTTATTGCAATTATCGGATGTTCCAACTTCCCTGCAGGCACCAAAGACGTATACAACATCGCAGAAGAATTCCTTAACAGGAACTACATCGTTGCAGTTTCTGGATGTTCTGCAATGGACATCGGTATGTACAAGGATGCTGACGGTAAGACTCTCTACGAGAGGTTCCCGGGCAGATTCGAGAGAGGTAACATCTTCAACACCGGATCCTGTGTTTCGAACGCTCACATTTCAGCTACATGCCACAAGGTCGCTGGAATCTTTGCAGGCCGAAACCTTTCAGGTAACCTCGCCGAGATTGCAGACTACTCACTCAACCGTATTGGTGCAGTAGGACTTGCATGGGGTGCATACTCCCAGAAGGCAGCAGCTATCGGTACTGGATGTAACATATACGGTATTCCTGCAATAGTCGGTCCTCACAGCGGTAAATACAGGAGAGCCCTGATCGCAAAAACCTATGACGACAGCAAGTGGAAACTTTACGACAGCAGAAATGGTTCAGAACTGGCTATTCCGCCATCTCCAGAGTTCCTCCTTACCACTGCAGAAACATGGCAGGAAGCCTGTGTAATGCTGGCAAAGAACTGTATCCGTGTATCTGACAATAATATGGGCAGATCCATCAAGTTGACCCACTGGCTGGAAATCAGTGAAAAGTATCTTGGTGTGCTACCCGATGACTGGTGGAAGTTTGTCAGGAGTGAAGCTGATCTCCCACTCGCCAAGCGTGAAATGCTCCTGAAGATGCTTGAATCCGAGCACGGATGGGAAATCGACTGGAAGAAGAAGAAGATTATTTCCGGTCCGTCAATTAAGTTCGATGTCTCTTCACAGCCGACTAACCTTAAGAGACTTTGCAAGGAGGCCTGAAGATGGTTGACACTACTAAGAATACAAAGTTGTTTACCACCTACGGTGTAAAGACCTCAAAAGCTATAAGCACAGAAATAGCTGCCAAGCTTATTTCAAAGGCTAAGAGGCCACTTTTTGTAGTTGGAACCGGAGTTCTCGACCCCGAGGTTCTGGACCGTGCAGTGAAGATAGCAAAAGCAAAGAACATCCCTATTGCAGCAACCGGCAGCTCAATGATTGGTTTTGTAGACAAGGGTGTCAATGCCAAGTACATCAACCTGCACGCACTTGGCTTCTATCTGACAGATCCTAACTGGCCAGGGTTTGATGGCAATGGAAACTATGATACAATCATACTCCTGGGCCACAAGAAGTACTATATCAACCAGGTACTGTCAGCAACTAAGAACTTCAGTGATGTAAAAGCAATTTCGATAGACAAGAGCTACATCCAGAATGCAACAATGTCCTTTGGAAATCTTAGCAGGGCAGATCACATTGCAGCACTGGACGAGGTAATTGACCTTTTATAAATTTTATTTAGGAGGCGAAATATAATGGCAGAATTCCCATTTGAGATTTCCCCAATGTTTGAAGGAGAAAGAGTAAGAAAGGAAGGAATGTTCGTTGAACTCGGTGGCCCGAAATCCCTGGGTCTGGAACTTGTCCGTGCAAAACCCATGGATGAGATCGTAGACGATAAGGTTACAATTGTTGGTCCCGACATCAAGGAAATGGAAGAGGGCAAGACCTACCCCTGGGCAATGATCTTCAACATCGGCGGAGAACTTGTAGAGCCTGACCTCGAGTCTGTCGTCGAAAGGCGTGTTCACGACTTCATTAACTACTGCCAGGGCATTATGCACCTGAACCAGAGGTACGATGTCTGGATGAGAGTCTCCAAGGATACAGCTGCAAAGCTGGACTCCTTCGAGCCTTTCGGAAAAGCTGTCATGATGCTCTTCAAGACCGAGCTTCCCTTTATTGAGAAGATGCAGGTGACCTTCTACACTGACCAGGCTGAAGTCGAGAAACAGATGGTAGAAGCAAAGGAGATTTTCAAGGCAAGAGATGCCAGAACAAAGGACCTCCACGACGAGGATGTCGACGTCTTCTATGGATGCACTCTCTGCCAGTCCTTTGCTCCGACCAACGTCTGTGTAGTTTCCCCTGACAGAGTTTCCTTATGTGGTGCAATTAACTGGTTCGACGGCCGTGCAGCAGCAAAAGTAGATCCAGAAGGCCCACAGTTCTCGATTGACAAGGGTGAACTTCTCGATGCCAAGACCGGTGAGTACTCTGGTGTCAACGACATTGCCAAGAAGCTTTCCAGTGGTGAGTTCGACAAGATTAAACTCCACTCCTTCTTCGATTCCCCACACACCTCCTGTGGCTGCTTCGAAGTAGTCGGATTCTATATTCCTGAAGTTGATGGTATCGGATGGGTTAACAGAGAATACCAGGGAATGGCTCCCAATGGGCTTGGCTTCTCCACTATGGCTGGTCAAACAGGCGGTGGAAAGCAGATCGTAGGTTTCCTCGGTATCGGTGTCAACTACTTCTACTCCCCGAAGTTCATCCAGGCTGACGGTGGCTGGAACAGAGTTGTCTGGCTCCCATCCATGCTCAAGGAAAAGATCGCCGAAACTATTCCTGATGACATCAAAGACAAGATTGCAACTGAGAATGATGCAACTGACATTGAGTCCCTGAAAGCATTCCTGCAGGAGAAGAACCACCCGGTTGTTGCTACCTGGGCAGCTGCGGAAGAGGAAGAAGAGGAAGAAGAGGAAGAAGAGGAAGAAGCAGAGGAAGTAGCTGTTGCAGCAGCTCCAATGATGATGCCTGCAGCTGGCTTCCAGATGCCTGCAATGGCTTCAATGCCAATGATGTCTGCTGGTAAAGCTGGTGGAATAAAGATCACCTTCAAGAAGGCAAAGATCTCCATTGACAGAATGGTCATCAGCGAGAAGAAGTAATAAAAATGATTGAGTGACGACAGACAATCGTCTAAGACGAAAAACAATCCAATGGGGTATTCTGTGACAAAAGTAATTGCAATAACGGGAAAAGGTGGAACTGGTAAAACAGCGGTAGCGGCTCTTCTGATCCGCTCCCTTTCCAAAAAAGGTAAGTTTCTACTGGCAGTTGATGCAGATGCAGATACTAACCTGCCTGAGACCCTTGGCTGTGAGGATGTAAAAACAATCGGGGATGCAAAGGAGTATTTACAGGCTGAAATCACCAAGCCAAGGCCTGACAATCCCGATATGAATAAAGAGGCGGTACTTAAAAGCAAGGTTTATGAGATCATTGAAGAAATGCCGGGTTATGATCTCCTGGTCATGGGCCGACCCGAAGGCTCAGGCTGTTACTGTTATGTAAACAACCTCCTCCGGGGCATTATGGATAAACTGATCACGAATTACGAGGTAGTTATCATTGATGCAGAGGCAGGGCTTGAGCATTTCAGCAGGAAAATTATCCGAGACATCGATGATCTTATTGTTGTAACAGACGCCTCTCGAAGGGGATTCAGGACTGCTGAAAGAATTCACGAACTTGTGGATGAACTGGACTCAAATGTTGGTAGAATTCACGTTATTGCAAACAAGGTTACAGATACTAACAGTGAAAAGCTTGTCAAACTGGCCGAGGATTTGAAACTTAACATGATAGGTATGATCCCACTCGACCCGAAAATCGAGGAAATGGATATAAAAGGCGTACCTCTCTTCGAGATCCCGGATGACTCGGTTGCTGCAGTAGAAATCGAAAGTATTGTAAAAAAACTGGGGTTCTAATCCCAGTTTTTTTTGAACCTCTAATATTGTAGAAGACCGTGCCGGAAAAAATGGATTCCTGTGGCCGTTTTAATGGCTTGAAACAGTATTCAAAATCATGTGAAATAATGGAATAGGATTTACTTCGCCCCAATCCTTCTTTCCATATAAGGGAAGAATCTGGAAGTAAAATCTGTATTATATCTTTATTTATACAGTCACTCATCAAAGCGGAAAACTTACGGAAAAGGTGAGGTTTACATGGCAAAGAAAGTTAAGTTATCAGAAATGACAGACATGTTCAAGGATGTAGAAATACTATCTCTTGAAGGTGTAACCATAGAAGGGGACATTGAGCTTGATCTCAGTGGACTTGGAGGCGGCTTTGACCCCATGCTTGCTGCTATCCTTGGACAAGAAAATGCAGTACTTGCACAGCACTTCGCAAGACTCGCTGGCATATTTGGTGTTCCTGTAGGCTTTGGTGGTGCCCCCGCAGCTGGTGCCTCCGCAGCTGCTCCTGCAGTTTCCCCTGCTCTGGCAGCCCCGAAATTCAAGGATCTCATTCCTTCCAAGTTTGACTTCTCAAATATAGAAGAATGGACAACCCAGATCCAGGAAGTCCCAATAGGCAACACCTCTGCAGATGGTGGAAGCCGTGGTAAGAGAGTGGTGGTTGGTGGCGAAAAAGCCCTTCCATTCTTCCCTGACGCTCCAATGCCCAACAGGAACCAGGTTACCATTGACGTATTCGACATGAGAATCGGGCTTGCAAAAGCTGTTAAGGAGAACTATGATGAGGTCATGGACAGCCCCGGAGAATGGGCAAAGAAGAACGTTGAAAAGTTCAACGCCGACATGATCACAATCCACCTGATTTCAACCGACCCGCTGGTTAAAGATACACCGGCCAAGGAAGCAGCCAAGACTGTTGAAGAAGTCCTGCAAGCTGTTGATGTGCCAATCGCAATCGGCGGTTCTGGTAACCCACAGAAAGATCCACTGGTTCTTGCAAAAGCCGCAGAAGTTGCTGAAGGCGAGCGCTGTCTTCTTGCATCTGCCAGTCTGAACCTAGACTATGCTGCAATTGCAGAAGCCGCATTAAAATATGACCATGACGTACTATCCTGGACTCAGCTGGACATGAACGCCCAGAAGGAATTAAACAGGAAGCTTATGAAGCAGTGCAACGTTCCAAGAGACAGGATCATCATGGACCCAACCACTGCCGCACTCGGTTATGGTCTCGACTACGCTTACACCAACATGGAACGTATTCGACTTGCAGCCCTTATGGGTGATGAGGAACTGACCTTCCCAATGTCCTCAGGTACTACCAATGCATGGGGTGCCCGCGAATCCTGGATGGTTAGCTCCCCACTTAAGGAAGACTCGGATTGGGGTCCCAGAGAATACAGAGGACCAATCTGGGAAATCGTTACAGGTCTCTCTCTTGCCATTGCAGGGAACGACCTCTTCATGATGATGCACCCAACTTCGGTTGCTGTCCTGAAGCACATAACTCAGACCCTTTTCGGTACAATTGAAGCAGAGCCTATTGACCTTGCTAACTGGATCGGATCGGGGGTGTAAAACATGAAAATAAACAGCCCATTAGAAGCTTACAAATACCTTCCTCAGACCAACTGTGGAGAATGTGGTGAGCCTACCTGTATGGCATTTGCCTCCAAGCTGATCGACAGATCCGGGAAGACAACAGACTGCCCACCCCTTATTAAGGAGAAGAAGTTTGCAAAGAAACTCGCAGAGCTTGACAAGCTCCTTGCCCCGGAAATTCGTGAAGTTGCAATAGGTGTAGGCGACAGAGTAGCCAAGATTGGTGGCGACGATGTGCTTTACCGTCACAAGCTAACCTTCTTCAACAAGACAAAGATGTTCTTCGATGTTACCGATACAATGGAAGAAGCTGCCCTTGTTGAAAGAGTTAAGAAAATTACTGACTACAAAAAGTTCTACGTTGGACGCAACTTGCTACTTGACGGTGTGGCAATAAGAGCTGCATCCAATGACCCTGCAAAGTTTGCAGCAGCTGTCAAGAAAGTTATTGAAAGCACAGAACTGCCAGTGATTCTCTGTTCCTTTAACCCTGCAGTTCTGAAGGCAGGACTTGAGGTTGCAAAGGACAAGAACCCTCTGCTTTATGCTGCAAACAAAGACAATTGGAAGGAAGTAGGAGAACTGGCCCTTGAATATAAGGTGCCTGTGGTAGTCTCAGCTTTCAACGACCTTGATGCACTTAAGAGCCTCGCAAAAACCTTTGCAGAAGCAGGTATTAAGGACATTGTTCTCGACCCAGGAACCTACCCAACTGGCAAAGGCCTGAAAGACACCTTTACCAACTTCCTGAAGATCAGGAGAGCAGGTATTATGGGGGATACCGAGATCGCATATCCAATCATGGCTATGCCGCTTACTGCCTGGATGTCTGGAATTTCGGACCCTATCAGTGCCTCCTACTGGGAAACAGTTCTTGCCTCGGTCTTTACCATCAGGTACGGAGACATTATGCTTCTCCACAGCATGGATCCATATGCCACCATGCCCGAAGTACACCTGGCCGAGACAATCTACACCGACCCGAGGTCTCCTGTCGCTGTGGACTCGAAGATGTACAAGGTAGGAACTCCAGACGAGAACTCCCCAGTTCTCTTCACAACAAACTTTGCTCTTACCTACTACACAGTAGAGAGCGATCTTGCCTCAAACGGCATCAACTGCTGGCTGCTTGCAGTTAACACCGATGGTATCGGTGTGGAAGCATCTGTTGCCGGTGGTCAGCTGACCGCTGACAAAGTAAAGGACGCCTTTGAGAAGTCAGGCTTTGACCTCAAGAAAGATGTTACCCACAACACCGTAATTACTCCGGGTCTTGCTGCCCGTCTCCAGGGTGACCTTGAGGACAAACTCGGTACAAAGGTTCTTGTGGGCCCAATGGACTCCGGAAGGCTCCCTGGCTTTATGGAAAAGAACTGGCCTCCAAAACAATAAATCCGAATGCGAATTGAAAACATAGATCCGTGTCTTTTGGCACGGAACTTTTTCATTTTTAAAGTACGTTTTGACCATTCATACACACGCCTCTTTCTGTTCTAGTTTTGCTTCTTCAAGAAGCTGCGCTGGATTCATCTCGGTAAATTTTATATATTTATTCATCCCATTAGGTATAGCTTCTCAGTTTTTGGTTTCCTATTAATTCTTTCTAGCCATTTGGCTATTGTGGCGTCTTATCCAAATCGTCGTATCCTGCCGTGTTAACTTTCCTTTATTTCATAGTGTAATATATGTGAATATACTTTTAAATAGCATGAGTAGGCTTAACAGGTCAATTGCTTAAGTTTATTACAGGAACTTTTCTTCCTGAGAATTTCAAAAATTACTCTTCTAGGAAGACTATTATTCAAGAAGTTTGTTCGAAAAAACTTACTCAATAAGACTTATCCAAAAAACTATTACTATTCCAAGAAGACTATAAGTAAGGATTACAGATGAATTTTATCACATGCCCGAGATGCGGCAGAGAATGTTACAGGCTCTTTGATTCAGTTTGCAAGGACTGCTTTTTTGAGACTTTCAAACTGATTGAATTGCCCCATGTACTCCATGTAAGGATATGTTCAACTTGTGGATCACACTTTCATAGAGGCCGGTGGGAAGATGTTGGTAATCTTGAAGATGTGGTGCTAAAGGCCGTAGAAGATGTCCTTTTCATCCACAACGAAGCTGGAGATGTGGAAGTTTATCTAGAACCCAGGGAGATTACGCCCTATATATATAAGGTAAGAGCCGAAGTCGATGCAGTGGTCAGGGAAGAGTCGGTGCATGCTGAAGCTGAGACTGAGGTCAGGATTCAGCGGACAGCTTGCGATATGTGCAGCAGGGAATCTGGAGGCTACTTTGAAGCAATTATCCAGATCAGAGCAGCAGGCAGGTTTCCTACTGAAGAAGAGAACAGACGCTGCATGGTTATCGCTAGAGAAGTCATGGAGAGCATGAGAAAAAAAGGCGACAGACTTGCATTTATAAGCGAGGTGGTGGAGCAAAAGGAAGGGGTAGACCTTTACATGGGTTCCATGAATGCCAGCAGGCAGCTCTGCCGGCTAATTACCTCTGAACTTGGAGGCAGTTTTTCCGAATCTCCTACTCTGGTGGGAATGAAAGATGGAAAGAACCTTTACAGGATTACCTTCTCTGTGCGTCTTCCCGAATTCAGGCCAGGAGATGTGATCAGGTTCAGAGGAAAGATTATCCAGATCAAGAGTTCCGGAAAAAAGGTTAACGGAACTTCCCTTGAGGATGGCTCCAGATTTATCTCAACCCCCGAAGAATTAAAAAGTGCAGAGAAAATAGGCAATATGGGGGATGCTGTTTTAACAGTGCTGGTTTCAATCGAAGACAATGCAATTCTAGTACTCGACCCTGAAACTTATGAGACCGTTGCCATAAAGAAGCCCATGTCGTTCAATGCAGAGGCAGGAAGCGAAATTCCTGTCCTAAAGACCCACTATGGAATCTTTGCACTGGCACATTCTGAGATTCCGCAGGCGAAATGAAAGGTCAAGAAAGAGGAAACATGCAGAATATCCTTGTAATCGGATTTAATACCCGGAATATTGTCTGCTCTGCAAGCCGGGCTGGCTATACGGTCTGCTCTATAGATGCTTTCTGTGACCTTGACCTGCAGGAATGCGCATATGCATCGACATTTCTGGAGTGCAGAACCATACAGGAGCTTCACCAGCTCGAAGCTTCCCGGATAAAGGCTCAGATGGCTGAGTTTGGGCTTGATTTTGATGCCCTTGTTCTTGGCTCAGGACTGGAAACACTTGACCATAACGAGTTTTCCTGTCCCGTACTTGCAAGCAGTCCGGATGCCATGCAGAAGGCTTCAGACAAACTTTATCTCTCAAAAAGGCTTGAAGCCCTTGGAATCCCTCACCCATGTTGCTATTCTCCGGAAGAGCTGGATGCAATAGAATATCCGGTTATGGTTAAGCCAGCTTCAGGCGGGGGAGGAATTTTCAACCGGACTGCCCGGAGCAAACAGGAGCTTTTAGCCATCCTTGAAGAACTACACGGTCTGAATCCGGAAATTACAGAAAAGACAGTTGTTATTCAGGAGTTTCTGGAAGGAATCCCCTCAAGTGTCTCCTTGCTATCTACAAAAAACGAATCGCTATCAGTGGCTGTAAATGAACAGCTAATAGGGATTTCCTGGCTATCACGGCTGCCCTTTGCTTATTGCGGAAATATAACTCCTTTCAGAACCGATCAAGCCGAGGAGATGGAATCCCTTGCTGAAGAACTGGTGCTTGACTTCAAACTCCTGGGCTCAAACGGAGTGGATTTCATAGCTTCGAAAAAAGGGCCTGTAGTACTTGAGATAAACCCGAGATTCCAGGGAAGTCTCGACACTGTCGAGAAGGCGATGAACATTAACCTCTTTGAGGCCCATGCTGGCTGCTTTAAAGGAGAACTTCCTGAAAAACCCAAAGCTAAATGTTTTGCTGCACGAGGAATTATCTACTCGGATCGAGAACTTTTTATAGACAGAAAGCTCATGGACCTCATTGTGAGGGAAAAAGGCACTGATATTCCTTCCCAGGGAACTGTTGCAGAACCTGATGGGCCTCTTACCTCCCTGTTCGCATACACCTCTACCAGGGAAGAGGCAGTTCTGTCACTTAAAAGAGGGACAAATAGGATAATGACTTTTATTGAAAACCAGAAAAATGAAAAATACCTGAGATTTGCCGAAAATATGTAAAAAATCAAAGGGTTAGAAAAGTTCAACTTTTTCTGGCTAAAAATGTTTCCGGAAAATGGGAATGTAAATTTTAATACTGGTATGTCCAATTCATACTGGTATTTTCGAGGTGAATATATTGGTTGATATGAATGACAAGGTAATTAGAGGATATCTCATGAGCCTTGTAGGGGAAGAAGGGCTGCAAATGATAGAAAGTATGCCTGAAGGCGAGGTTACGGATGAAGAAATTGCAGAAAAGACCGGGGTTCTGTTGAACACCGTAAGGAGGACGCTCTTCATATTAAACGAAAATAAATTTGCAATCTGCCGCAGGGAGAGGGACTCAAACAGTGGGTGGTTAACATACCTCTGGCGCCTGGATTTCTCTGACATAGAACACCAGCTTATGAAGGAAAAAAGAAAATTGCTCCGCAACCTGAAAACTCGCCTTGAATTTGAAGAAAACAATGTTTTCTATATGTGCCCTCAGGGATGCGTTCGCCTTCTTTTTGACGAAGCTACGGAAACCGAGTTTCTTTGCCCGATATGCGGAGAAGACCTGGTCTTCTATGATAATTCTAATTTTATTGATGTCCTGAAAAAACGTGTAGATGCTCTCAGTCCAGTGTAAGTGATCTACCTTGATTACCCGAGCCGAAGCAATAAAGCTACTTGAGGAAACTGGATGTGCTCCAAATGTAATAGAGCACTGTAAGGAAGTCGCATCGCTAGCAGTTGAGATTGCAAATAAAGCAGAAGCAGTAGGACATAACGTAAACCCGGAGCTGGTAGAAGTCGGGGCTCTTCTTCATGATTTTGGAAGATGTAAAACTCATAAAATCGATCATGCGGTAGAAGGGTACAGGCTAGCTAGAACCAGGGGAATTGAGTCAGAAATTTCCGAAATAATAAAAAGACATATCGGAGCAGGGATCTCAAAAGAAGAGGCAAAGATGTTAGGGCTACCGGAGGATGATTATTTTCCGCGAAGCCTTGAGGAAAAAATAGTTGCTCACGCCGATAACCTTGTTAAGGGAACGAGCAGAATCACTGTAGCTGAGAGAATTGCGCTCATGCATAAGCAAGAAGTGCCAGAAAATGTGATTCAGAGAGTAAATAAACTTGCTGAAGAGGTCGAGGGACTTTTTCTTTAAATTTTGGATTTTTCATGATATCAGGGATATCAGGAGACCTGAATCTCCTGTATACAAAAAGAGAGAAAATTATTTTACCAAATCTTCCTTCGAATTTAAATTTAGACGCGTTCAATAAAAAAGAGAAGGAAAACTTATATATAGCGATATTAATAATGAGATAATGAAGTGCTAAATCCTGCTATTTAAGTTAAAAATACTTACCTCACTAAAACATTTTTTTTAGCGACATTTTCTCATTTTTAACTTATTATGAGGGTATGTTTATGGATAATGACAAATATCTAAAGGGCACAACTACCGTAGGAGTAGTTTGTACCGATGGTATCGTGCTCGCAAGCGAACAGAGAGCCACAATGGGGAATTTCATCGCAAGTAAAACTGCAAAGAAGGTTTACCAGATTGACGACCTTGTTGCAATGACCACTGCCGGTTCGGTAGGGGATGCCCAGCAGCTTGTGCGGCTCGTAAATGTAGAGTCACAACTCTACAAAATGCGCAGGAACGAATCCATGACAATAAAAGGTATTGCAACTTTAATGTCAAACTTCTTAAATGCCAACCGCTACTATCCCATGATGGTTCAGCTCCTTATAGGAGGGGTTGACAAAAATGGGCCTGCTATTTACTCACTGGATGCCCTTGGAGGCAGCATCGAAGAAACAAGGATCTCGGCTACAGGTTCCGGTTCTCCTATGGCATATGGTGTGCTTGAGGACCAGTACAGAGAAGAGATGACTGTAAAAGAAGGGCTTGACCTTGCCATCCGCGCGATCCACAATGCAACCAAAAGGGACTCAGCATCTGGAGAGAATATCGATGTAGTGGTAATTACCAAGGAGGCATTCAAGAGGCTGGATCCTGAAGAAGTAAAATCCAGAAGAGCTTTATTAGCTAAATAACTTAAATTGTTGGTTTTTTTATTTTGACATTAAACTAACATCTTTTTCAACCCATTGTTTTTTCCAATATCTATATATTTTTTCATTTTTTGACAAAAAGGAAGATTTTTGATGCCTATTGAAGACGTGCTATTAGACCTCAAACAAAAAATTGAGAAAAACCTACCCGCGGGAGTTACAATTACCGATGTGGAATTTGAAGGGCCTCAGCTTGTGCTATATACTGAAGAGCCTCGCAAATTCGCAGACGACGGGAACATTATTCGCAACCTGGCAAAAGAACTTAGGACGCGGATTGCCATGCGCCCTGATCCCAGGGTGCTCGCAACTCCTGAAGACTCTATTTCTATAATCGAAGAAGTTGTTCCAAATGAATCCGGAATCTCGAGCTATTATTTTGATCCCGATTCTGGAGAAGTAATTATTGAAGCTGAAAAGCCTGGGCTTGTGATAGGTAAGCATGGAGCTACTCTCCGTGAGATCACAAAGCAGATTGGCTGGATTCCGAAGGTTGTGCGGACTCCTCCTATCAAATCCCGCACAGTTAAAAATATTAGGGAGTTCATGAGAAACAACCTCAAGGAAAGAAAAGAAATCCTTAAATCCGTGGGGAGGAAAATTCACAAAGAATGTACATCAAAAGATCAGTGGGTAAGGGTTACATCGCTTGGGGGGTGTAAAGAAGTAGGGCGGAGTTGTTTCCTGCTATCGACTCCAGAGTCCAGAATCCTTATTGATTGTGGAGTCAATGTGGGTTCGGACGAAAACATGACTCCTTATCTTTATGTTCCTGAAGTTTTTCCCTTAAACCAGATAGATGCCGTGATAGTTACTCACGCCCACCTGGATCATCAGGGGCTTGTTCCTTTGCTTTTCAAATATGGGTATGAAGGGCCTGTTTACTGCACGCCACCTACAAGGGATCTCATGGTGCTGCTTCAGCTCGACTACATCGACGTGGCCGCAAAAGAAGGGAAGAAGATTCCCTACGAGTCAGGCATGATAGCAAAAACCCTCAAACACACGATTCCTCTGGACTATGAGGAAGTAACGGATATTGCTCCTGATATCAAACTGACTTTCCATAATGCAGGTCATATTCTGGGGTCGGCTATTTCTCATTTCCATATTGGAGACGGGCTCCATAACGTAGTCTTTACAGGAGACTACAAATATGAGAAAACGCGGCTTTTTGATCCTGCTGTCAATAAGTTTCCGAGAGTTGAAACTGTCGTCAGTGAAGCTACTTATGGGAATTCTAATGCTTTCCAGCCCTCACTTAAAGATGCCGAAAGGCATCTACAGATGGTAGTTAAGAATACGGTTGAAAGGGGAGGAATCTGTGTCATCCCGGCTTTTGCAGTCGGTCGAAGCCAGGAAGTTATGATAGTGCTTGAAGAGTCCATAAGAAAAGGGCTGATTCCTGAAGTTCCGGTCTATCTGGACGGAATGATCTGGGAAGCGACGGCGATTCATGCTACACATCCTGAATACCTGAACAACGACCTTAGGAAATTGATCTTCCAGAAAGGTCAGAATCCCTTCTTATCCGAATGTTTCAAGCCTGTTGATTCACATGACATGCGCCAGAAGATAATTCAGAATCCTCATCCCTGTGTCATTCTCGCGACCTCGGGAATGATGAACGGAGGGCCGGTTATGGACTATTTCAAAGCCTTTGCCGAAGACCAGCGCAATTCTCTGGTATTTGTAGGGTATCAGGCCGACGGAACAATCGGACGCAGAATCCAGAAAGGATGGAAAGAAATCCCCATGACAGGTAAGGGCGGAAGCACCGAAATCCTGAAGCTGAACATGGAAGTCCAGGTAGTTGATGGTTTCTCAGGTCACTCCGATAGGAGACAGCTTATGGATTACGTCAAGAGGATGCAGCCCCGTCCCGAAAGGGTATTTACCGAGCATGGGGATGAAAAAGCCTGTGTTGACCTGGCAAGTTCGATTTACAAGAAACTGAAGATTGAGACAAGGGCTCTTACAAACCTTGAAACCGTAAGGTTACTGTGACCCCTTCAGGGGTCTATATTCTTTTTTTGAAAATATAATAAATTTTTTCATAACCTGAACCCATTAGCAGGCTCAAGACTTAGAAGATGTTGCATTAGCTGTCTGTGATCTCCTACTACAAGGTCTGCTCTGTCAAGCTGTGAAGGATCCAGATATGTGGGAATACCGATGCAATAAATTTCGGCTTTTTTTGCAGCTTCTACGCCCAGAATTGCATTTTCTATTACTATACATTCTTCCCTTTGGACATTAAGGAGCTCAACAGCTTTAAGAAAAGGATCCGGATAAGGTTTTGGGTTCTTAATATCGTCTCCTGTAACCACAATATCGAATACTTCGGGAAAAAGCTTGTCAATAATCTCATGAACAATAAGATGGTCAGAGCCAGAGACTACTGAGAGCAGAAAACGAGTTTTAAGGACTTCAAGGCACTCTTTCATTCCATCGAAAGCTTTCAGCTCAAAAATCCGTTTGAATTCTTGCCTGTAGATCGAGGTAATAGTTTCAAAATCATATGCTTCTGGTTCTTTTCTGGCTTTCCGGATAAGCAAAGGAAGGCCGTTCCTAGGATTTGAACCTTCAATTGCATAAATATCTCGGTCCTGAATTTCCATTCCTATGTCAAGGAAAGCCTTTTTCCAGGCTGCCGCATGGAAGGGCATGGAATCCACGAGAACGCCATCCATATCGAAAATTAATGCCTTTAACACGATTCTGACTCCAAAATTAAAAACTTGTGATTGGAATTAAGATTCCAGAGGAATAAGGTATCTGAGATCCCTAAGAATTAAAGGTAAAGTGGCTTTGAAGCCTTAAAGTTTTCCCGGAAAATTCCAGATAGGGTTTTAGCTTTAAAATGCATTTTTCGTAAATTTACATGTTTTTATGAATTTAACATATTTCTCATTGATTTAGTACTCTTTTTATGTTTTTATCACTCTATCAATTTTTAATGCACTTTCCTAACCATACTTCCCAATACAAATATACTAAAGAAATTAATTCAAAGCTTTCTATACAAATAATATTTAGGAGATAAACTGGATCCTATTGACTGTATATTTCAAATATGGAAATATTTATATTAATCTAGAAAATATTAACTCAAAAAATCTAGCAAGAGCCTCGAAATTCCTGAATAATACCGAAACAGATTTTAAGAGGGTAATTCTAGTTAAAAGTAATAATATAATCAGTCTCATTAAATTGTAAAACTCTAATTAACAGTTTCATAGAAAACAAATGACAGGACTGCATGTTAGCTCCTGAAATCAAGTGTGGCTTCAAAAGAATACAGAAAATGAGATCGAAAAATTGCCCTAACTCGAATAATCAGGAGAGCTTTGCTGAGAAAAATGAAACTTTTAACAAAAAATTAAATTGGTGTATATAAACATTTTGGTAGTCCCTCACCCTTCATCTTTGAGAAGTAAATGTTAAAGGAAGTAAAAGAGTGAATATATGAGATTTATGGGTGACATATTTAAACTTGATAAACAATTTCAGAATATTGTTTAAATAAGTCCGAAATATTTAAGTTCGGCAGAGTGCCAACTTATTAAAGATGTCGGATGAAAATCTTTGATAAGTTCTTATCGATTATCTCATAACTCCACTCAAAATATTAAAAGATATGTGGCCCCCGATGTAAAGGGTGGGGAGTCAAATGTAGCAATTAGACACAGATCCAATCGAGGGGATAGAATTGCAATCAATAGTACAGGAAGCAATGAAATTCAGCGAAAAAGAGAAGGAATATCGGAAGAATTCCTCCTCTGATGACGACTTTGAAGAATTCGGGCAACCGCGAATCATGATTGTTGGATGTGGGGGTGCCGGGAACAACACTGTAAACCGTCTCTATAACATGGGAATTGAAGGTGCGGAAACGGTCTGTATCAATACCGATAAGCAGCACCTTGATAATGTAAGAGCTGACAAGAAAATACTCGTGGGAAAAACCCTCACGAGGGGACTAGGAGCAGGCGGTTACCCCGAGACCGGAAAGAAAGCTGCAGAACTTGCAAGGGGCACGCTTGAAGAAGTATTAAAGGATGTTGACCTTGTTTTCGTAACTGCAGGGTTAGGCGGAGGTACCGGAACGGGCGTTGCTCCTGTAGTTGCTGAAGTGGCAAAAGAGCAGGGAGCAATTGTTGTAGGAATGGTCTCCAGCCCCTTCAGAGTTGAGAGGGCTCGAATCTTTAAAGCCGAAGAAGGACTTGAAGACCTGCGTAGGGCAGCCGATACCGTAATTGTCCTGGACAATAACAGGCTGCTTAATTACGTGCCAAACCTTCCTATAGACCAGGCTTTTTCTGTAATGGACCAGCTAATTGCCGAGACCGTAAAGGGAATTACAGAGACTATCACAGTGCCCTCTCTGATAAACCTCGACTACGCCGATATCAGAACTATCATGAGCTGTGGCGGAGTTGCAGTTATGCTTGTAGGTGAGTCAAAGAGCCAGGACAAGAGCACCGAGGTAGTGCGGACTGCCTTAAACCATCCCCTGCTTGACGTTGACTATAAGGGTGCAACCGGAAGTCTTGTTCATGTAACCGGTGGGCCTGATCTCAGCCTCAAGGAAGCCGAGGAAATCGCCTCCATGCTTACCTATGAACTCTCTCCAAATGCAAATGTCATCTGGGGCGCAAGAGTCCGAGAGGACTATGAAGGTAAGGTCAGGGTAATGGCCATCATGACAGGTGTGCAGTCTGCCCAGATTCTTGGCCCTCAGGCATCATCCGGGATTCTGGAGCCCAGATCCGAAGCGGACTCCGTGCAGGAAAGAAGGTTCGGAAGAATGACGGCAGACCGATTAAGGAATTCTGCAGGGCCCCTTAGAAAGAAACATGACGACTCAATCATTGATTTTATTAATTAAATCTCATATGTAAAAGCCCGAATTCTCAAAGCTGAAAAGTTCGGGTTTTTTCATCCCTTATACTTTTTACTGATGCGTTTCAAACAGATACTCTTTTTTATTAGCGCTTCTATCTAAAAAACATGAAGATTTTGATTGCAACAGGGCGGCTTGCGGAAAATACTGTCAGGAAGGCAGTCGGGAATAAAGCCGATATCCTCGTAGCTGATATTGATATTGCCGCCTTTATCACTCCTAAAAAACTGATCAAAACATTTCAGGAATCTGGACTCCCTAAAGTTTATGAACTCATTTTACTTCCAGGGCTTGTAGCAGGAAATTTTTCAAAAGCTTCTGAAGAACTGGGGTGTAAAATTCGACTTGGACCAAAGCACGCTTATGATCTTGGCTTTGTGCTCCCGTTTGCCGGAAAAATCGAGTTTTCCGAAAAAGTCCCGGCATGTGAACTTCTTGCTGATGTTCGAAAAGAGATGGCCCTTGACTTAATAAGAAAAACCGAGGAAGAAGCCTCCTCCCCTCTCACACTACGAGGTGTAAAAATCGGAGGAAAGTCTCGCATGAAGGTTATGGGAGAAATTGTAGGGGCCTTGGAAATGGATGCTCCGACGCTCCAGACAAAAATCGAAGCTTTTATCGCCAGGGGAACAGATATTATCGACCTTGGTGCTACCCTTAATACCCTGCCAGAGCAGGCTAGAAGAGTCGTATCCCTTGCAAAAAATATTACCGAGACCCCTGTAAGCATAGATACCCTTGACCCTGAACTGATACGAGAAGGAGTAGAAGCAGGTGCAGACCTTGTTCTGAGTCTCAATAGCACTAATCTTGAGACTGCAGGCCCGATTGTTGCCAGAGCAGGAATAGCAGCCGTTATAATTCCGGATGAGGACAGAAGTCTGGAAAGTCTTCTCAGAAACGTCGAAGCTGCCCGCAGGCTTGGTATTGAAAAGATTATAGCTGACCCTGTGCTTGATCCTGTGGGTCACAATATAACCGAATCCATTGTACGTTTTCATGAGTTTCACAGGATATACCCTGAGATTCCCGTGTTCTTCGGAGTTGGCAATGTAACTGAGCTTATGGATGTGGATACTATAGGAGTTAATGCCACACTCTGTGGAATAGGAGCAGAGGTTGGAGCAAGCATTCTTTTTACCCCCGAGTTCAGTGACAAGGCACAGGGTTCGATTGCGGAACTGAAAAGGGCTTCTGAAATGATGATGCTTTGTGGTATAAGAGAAAGCTCACCAAAAGATCTGGGGCTTGATCTTCTCTGCATTAAAGAAAAACGTAGGCGACCTGATTTTCCGCTCCCGGAAAATGTGATTCAAGCCAGAACTTCAAAAATCTGGCGTGTAGACCCTGCGGGTCCTATCCGCATCCGTATAGTACCTGACAGAATAAGTGGAAACGGCGGACTGATTGTAGCCGAGCATGAGAAAGCTTCAATTGTGGGAAAAAATGCTAGGGAAGTTATGGATACGCTACTTGAACTGGAATTGGTCTCCCGTCTGGATCATGCTGCATATCTGGGTAGAGAACTGGAAAAAGCCGAACTTGCCCTGCAGTTTAACAGAAGCTATGCCCAGGACGATGCATTCTGAGCATAAAGAACATAGACAAAATAGAGATGTGAAAGAATGAGACTAGAAGATGAAGATAAACAGGCAATTTTTGAGATAGTGGCAGCCCGTTATTTTACAACACAGAGCTGGAAATGGATAAACTTGAGGAAGGACATTAACAAAATCCTCAAAGCTTTTGATGAGCTGAATGAACAGTATGCTTCCTACTCTTACGTAAGCAAGGACTGGTATGTGGAAAATATGGGATCCAAGTACATTCACATGTGCAGCACTTGGGAAGAACTTAAGAATCTCGTTTCATTCCTGAATACCCATGGAAGTGTTTTTAATTTCCTTGTAAACACTGGAAACCGGAAGTCTTTTTGCATTGTGAAAGACTCTAGAGATTTGGATGAAGCTCAGGCAAGTGCGATTAAAGAAGTTCAGAAACTGGGGTACAATACGTTCATATTTCTTGCCACAGTCCCGGATGAAATCGAGTTCCAGTTACTACAGGTAAGGGGGGTTAACTGATCTCTCCTGACCTTCTTGCCAGTTATCTGTTTTGGCGGTTACTATCGGGAATTGATATATTCTGTTGAGGCAGTTAAGCTATAGCCTGTTACCTGTTTTTTTGGAAAAGCATAGAAAGTAATCTTTATCTGTTTAATTCTTTGGTGATCCATAATAATTGGCTGATAATATTTGGCTGATACTTATCCCGAGTATTCGCATACTTGCACTTTCTGTGTCTTATTTTTTTACGCTGCCTAGTTTGTATATGTTGCAGGCTTATTAAACGAGAGTAGATAAACAAAGAGCACTCAAGGGTGAAATATCAAACAGCTAATGGAATAATACAATTGCTATTTAAAATCTTATTTTTATAAAACTGGATCTAATTTTTTTCATTTTTTCAATTCTGCCTAGGAACACGGAAACTTATTACCTTATTTATTAGGTATATAAATATTTAAAAAATATAATTTACAAATAGAATTGCCTTTTTTTATCGGAAATTGGTCGATATCTTTATATATCTAGGAACTTAACTGAAAAAAAGTAGAACTAGTCCGTTAAAATGTAGAATGCGTAAGGCTTATCTCTCAGCATATTATATTGCCGCAGTTCCACTTCTTTACATTGCCTAAGCAACATGCTATAAATTCATGTCATGTTTGGGTTCTTCGGATTGGAGAAGATTGGAGAATATACTATAGGACTTACGCACATGAGGTACAAAACCAAATACTTCAAATACTGTGATTTAAACTCAAATCTGACAGTTTATGTTTGAAGTATTTGATTTTTTCAGTCGAACTGCTAATTCCTTTGTTATAGGAGAAAGAGAGAAATTATTGTAAAGTAATTCAAAAATTATCATTAGACAAAGGGTAAAAAAGTTTATATACTAACAACTGATTACGCTTTCGTCAAAAATGAGGCTTTAACAGTTCCAAATTTAATTTACATTAAAATATATTGCACGAGAATTGTGAGCCAAATCAATGATATATTCAGGACTCATGAACGTTTAAAAGTTAGTTTTTGAACTGACTTTGCTGATCATGAAAACCTATCACTAATAACACCTATCGCTACTTAACTCACGTGATGTACATAAGAATTGTTACTCTTTGTGACAAGAAGTACGTCACGAATGGCCTTGTATTACCCTTTCCGTTTGGGTAATCTCGCTATGAGGCCATCAGTAGTAATGCAGATCTGAATAAAAGATTTAAGACTTATTTTTGAAAAACCTTGTATGAGGTGCATCAGTGTAATGCAGACATACGCACTCCTAACTCTAATATAAAAATTGAAAAAAAGCCTTTAAGTCTAGTTTAGGTTATCTGCAAGGATAGAAATATACTTGGATTTTGAGGTTTCTAGGGAAGGGCAATTATATAGGTTCGATGCTACTTAAAAGACCTTAACTCCCAGCAAACTGAACAAAATCATAAAAGTAATCACTTACAATTCCGCTAAAAATTAACCTTTAATCAATTTATCTGTCAAAAATGTGATGAGAGAAGTGATCGGCTAAATGGAGATTATAACCAAAAATAAGGTGGTCAAGGCAACACTAGGAAGTATTTTGAGCCTGGCCATAATGTCGCTAACACCGGCAATAGCAGCTGCCAGTGAGGCGAATCTTAAAATTCCGAATTTAAGCCAGGGGCAAAACAATTTGCTGCTCTGGGGTATCGTAGTCTGTGTATTAGGTATGCTGTTCGGCCTTTACCAGTTTATGAAGGTGAAAGGAATCAGGGCTCACAAGTCCATGCTTGACGTGGCCGACACAATTTACGAGACCTGTAAAACATATCTTATCCAGCAGGGTAAACTGCTGTGCATATTATTTGTTTTTATCGGCTTCTGTATAGCCTTTTACTTTGGCTTCCTTCAAAAAATGTCTCTGAGCGGAGTATTGCTCATCCTGGGCTGGACCGTATTAGGGATACTGGGTTCTTACTCTGTTGCCTGGTACGGAATTCGTATGAATACCCTGGCTAACAGCAGAACCGCATTCGTTTCCCTTGAAAAAAAACCCCTGAAACTGTTAAATATTGCTCTCGATGCAGGAATGAGTATAGGAGTGGTTCTTGTCTGCGTTGAGCTAATAATGATGTTAATTATACTGCTGTTTGTTCCAAGAGAATTGGCTGGAGCAAGCTTTATAGGCTTTGCAGTCGGAGAATCTCTGGGAGCCAGCGCCTTACGTATTGCAGGCGGGATATTCACCAAGATCGCCGATATCGGCTCCGACCTGATGAAAATCGTTTTTGGAATAAAAGAGGATGACCCGCGTAATCCCGGTGTTATTGCCGACTGCACTGGAGATAATGCAGGTGACAGCGTAGGACCAACCGCAGACGGATTCGAAACCTATGGTGTAACAGGAGTCGCACTTGTCACCTTCATAGTTCTAGCTGTACAGCCTAACCTGACCGGCATCCTGCTTACCTGGATCTTTGTCATGCGTATACTCATGATCATTACCTCCGTAGCCTCTTTCTACATCAACAGGGCACTCAGCCAGGCAAGATTCAGCGGCAAAGATGATTTTGATTTTGAACAGCCTCTGACTAGTCTGGTATGGATTACCTCGATTTTCTCCATAGTTGGAACCTTTGCCGTAAGCTATTACATGCTGGGACCGAGTTCCGGAGTTCCTGCCGAGTTGCAGAATCTCTGGCTGGTACTCTCGATAATCATAAGCTGTGGTACTCTGGGAGCGGCTTTAATTCCCGAATTTACCAAAATCTTTACCAGCCCGAATTCCAAGCACGTAGCCGAAGTTGTCAAAGCTTCCAGAGAAGGCGGTCCGTCTCTTAATATTCTTTCAGGACTGGTTGCAGGTAACTTCAGCTCCTTCTGGATCGGTATGGTCTTCATCTTGTTGATGTTCATTGCCTACTATGCCAGCGGATTTGGCCTGAGTGAGATAATGATCTATCCCTCTATATTCGCGTTCGGCCTGGTGGCCTTTGGGATGCTGGGCATGGGTCCTGTTACCATAGCAGTTGACAGTTATGGACCTGTAACGGATAACGCTCAATCCATTTACGAACTGTCACTTATAGAAACCATTCCCAAAATAAAGGAACATATTCAGAAAGAATTCAACTTCAAACCGGATTTCGATAAAGCCAAACATTATCTGGAAGCCAACGATGGAGCAGGAAATACCTTTAAGGCTACAGCCAAACCGGTCTTAATAGGTACAGCTGTTGTTGGCGCTACAACGATGATTTTCTCCTTGATTCTTGTTATTAAAGATGTTCTTGGAGTACAGCCTGAAGAAATCCTGACTCTGCTCAATCCCTATACTATCTTTGGATTATTAGCAGGCGGCTGTGTAATTTACTGGTTTACTGGGGCATCAACCCAGGCCGTAAGTACTGGAGCCTATCGAGCAGTTGAATATATCAAGAAGAATATACAGCTTGATGAAAACGCGAGTCAGAAAGCAGCTACTGAAAAGTCTAAAGAAGTGGTAAAAATCTGTACTCAGTATGCACAGCAGGGTATGTTCAATATTTTTATCGCCATATTCTCTTTTACTCTGGCGTTTTCTTGTCTCTCTGCTCCAATAGCCTCGAAAGACTCTGTGGCGCTTTTCATCGCTTATCTGATTTCCATTGCAGTATTTGGATTGTTCCAGGCCGTGTTCATGGCAAATGCCGGAGGATGCTGGGATAATGCCAAAAAAGTAGTGGAAGTAGATCTGCAGGAAAAAGGCACTAATTTACATGAAGCCACTGTGGTGGGCGATACGGTAGGCGATCCATTTAAAGATACTTCCTCAGTTGCTCTGAACCCAATTATCAAGTTCACCACCCTGTTTGGTCTACTAGCCATGGAAATCGCTATTTCCGAGTCATTCCGAAATATAGCTCCCTATGCAGGTGCCATATTCCTTTTGATTGGCTTGATCTTTGTCTGGCGTTCATTCTATGGAATGAGAATCCCGACAAAGGAGTAATAAAGGAATCATTAGCCTAACTAGGTAAGAATATGGGATCAAGCCTCACAGCCTATAGTTGTGAGGCTTCGAATATTTATTTCACTAAATAGTAAATCTTATTCTCAAACTTTTTTCATTATGAATAAGTCCACTTCCCTAGAGTACTTTTATTGGTAAGCCTATGGTATTCATAATTTCTCTGGAAATGAAATTTCATTGAACATAGTTCGAATTTCTTTTTTCTGAAACATAAAAACTGATTTCTATACAATGATAAGTTCCCTTGACCTTTTTTTCTTCTGAACGGTGAGGCAAAAAAACTGGGAGGACTGAGGGTCTAAGTAAATAAATCAATAAATCAATAAATCAATAAATCAATAAATCAATAAATCAATAAATCAATAATCAATAAATCAATAAATCAATAAATAACTAAAATTGAAATTACCATACAGAATTGAAATTCTAAAGAAATAATATTAAAATTCAAGGAATAAAACTAAGTTCTAAGGAAATAACTAAAATTCTAAAGAAGCAGGAACTAAAAGCTCAACATATAAGGAAAAGTTCCATCAATTCAACATATTGAAAAAAATTCCATTGACCTTTGTTAGATTGATAAGTAGAAGTAGTGTGAGCGGGTTGGGGAGTGGGGGGTCATATGGGGAGTGGGGGGTATGGTATGTGAAAAAAGTTTCCCGCTCACATTACTCACATTACCCCTATTCAAACTAATTATATAAATAACTATGCATTCTATCCAACTTATTATAATAAAAGTGTTATATTACATTAATGACCAGAGCTTAGTAACTGGATTTAATCTTCTTAAAGCGTTATGACTATGCAATGGATAAAAGTCCTGCGAAGAGCTGAAGAGGGTTTTAAAAATCGATCCCTGGCCTCCCAGCCTCCGGGAGACGGATTTTTGAAACTTTTACGGACAAGAAATACAGACCGGAAACTAATAAGAAACTATATACTTAGTTAAGGGTTTTTTTAGTGCTATGAACCTCCACAGGCTTTTGATTTACGGAGCAGCTTTTACTATAATGGGACTCTCTAATGCTGTTGTCCCTATCCTTCCGGAGCTTGCGAGCCTGAGTAATAATTCCCCTGGAGGGTTCGCCTTAAGCCTGTTATTTTCCGCCTACTTCCTTGGAGCTCTGGGAACAATGCTCCCTTTTGGAATTCTCGCGGATAGGTTCGGTAATTTTAAGTTCATAGCACTAGGTATCATTCTGACGTTCAGTTCAGGGTTGATAATTCTACTTTCCGAGAACCTCTGGATTCTTTTAATTGCAAGGTTTATAGAAGGTTCGGCCTGTGGAGCCTTTTTTCCGTCTTCTTTTGCTATATTATCAAAACTCAGCAATCCAGGGCGCTATCTAGGAGAGCTTACTTTTCTTTTTAATGCCGGCTTGGCAGCAGGAGCCTTTCTCTCAGGGGTGCTGGCAGAAACCTATTTGAAAGGAGCAATTCTGATTTTCACGATTCTTACCTTCCTTTTGACCACTTCCCTGCTTTTCAGGTACAAAGAACTGGCTTGTCCTGAAATCTTAGGGAAAACAAGTGCATTAAAAAGTCCCGATTTTTTCAGAAAGCCTTATAGGGAAATTAAGGATCTCCTGAACTGTGGCAGTTTTGGACTCTGGCTCAGTTCTTTCTTGCTTAACGGAGCCATCGGAGTGCTTTTGGCCTACTATCCTGACTACAGCTTGGGCACTATAACAAAAACTCACCTTGGGATCTTGATTTCCAGCCTTTATATTTGTGCAATGATTACCTCTCTTCTTGGAGGGTATTTCAAATTAAATGAAAAAACTTTAATTCGAATTGGATTAGGGTTTTCTGCCCTTGGAGCTCTCTCTGCAATAAAATATCCCTTGCTGGGATTCTCAAGCCTTGGTGGAGGGTCCGGAATTGCAACTGTAGGCTTTGCCCTTGCGGTTGCCAGAATAAACGCTGACAGAGGTCTTGTAATGGGGCTTTTTAACACGACTATCTATGCTGGGCTTTCGCTTTCCCCAATTGTTGCAGGTTTTTTTACAGACTTTGTGAGCATTGAAAAGTTGTTTATAGCAAACGGCTGTATTCTCGCAGTTACTCTTATTTTGAAAAAGTAAAGATTCCTTAATGGATATTTATCTCGGTTTTATATCAATAAGCTTCTTTTGATATATTGCAGAGAATATTGCGTAAAATATTTATTCAAAGGAATTTTCTGATATTTAGGAAAATTTTTAGAAATAATAGTCGTTTTTAGAAATAGAAGCAGTTCTCTAAAATAGAGTAGTTCTCCGAGATAAAGTGTTTTTTTAAAAGTAATAATAATTTTAGAAACCGGAAATATAAGCACTGGGTAGAAAATCAGTATAGGGCTCAATACATAAACTCGAATTGTCTATGAACCTCAAAAAACTAACACTCTATTCTTCAGTTTTTGCGCTCCAGGGTCTCTCAAACGCAGTAATCCCTGTTCTTCCAGAACTTGCTGGAGGAGAGAGCGGAGGTTCTGTGATTTCAAGCCTTATTTTTTCAGGATATTTTATGGGAGCTTTTCTTGCTCTTGTGCCCCTTGGAATTCTAGCAGACAGGATCGGGAGCCTTAAGGTGATAAGATTTGGAATGCTTCTTACTGCCTTATCGGGTCTTGTTATTACATTTTCGGACACCCCGTGGATTCTTGGAATTTTCAGGTTCTTAGAAGGAGTCGGTTGTGGGGCTTTTTTTCCTGCAGCTTTTTCAATACTTGCAGAATGGAAGGATAGCCAGCAAAGCCTTGGCGAATTTAACTTCCTGCTAAACGGTGGGCTAGCTGCAGGTGTTTTCTTCTCAGGGTTGCTTTCCGGGTTTGGAATTAAAACCGCAATATCCAGCTTCACTTTCCTTGCAGGTTTTTCCTGCATTCTCCTCCTCTCGAGAACCGGAGAACTACTTTCTCCGAAAATAAACGGGAAAGAGTTAATCCATGAAAAAAATGAAACCCATGTAAAAAATCATCAAGATACCCTTTTACTCCCTGAATTAAAAAATTACCTAAAAAAAGCCAGAAGAACTCTATTTAATACCAATTTTGGGAAAATATGGGGAATTTCAGTACTTCTTTATGGGACAACAGGCCTGTTAAATGCGAACTATGCCGATTACAGTGCTGGCTTTCTGACAAAACCCGAACTTGGGCTGGCAATTTCAGTATCTTATCTGGCTGCAATGATGAGTTCCCTGATTGCAGGCAAGGCAGATATCAATTCTAATAATATAATAAGGACAGGAATAGTTCTTGCAGCAGCAGGTATCTTTCTTTCGGTAAAGCTGCCTTTACTGGCTTTTTTTCTGATAGGGGCAGGAGGAGGAACCGCGGTAGTGGGGTTAATTATAGCTGTTTCCAGAATCAACTCCAGTGGCTTCGTAATGGGGCTTTTTAACACCGGAATCTATGCAGGGCTCGGGTTTGGTCCTGTGCTTGGAAGCTTCTTCTTGGGACCCTTAGGTTATGAGGTCGTATTTATCGGAAGTGCCGTTGCACTTCTTTCAGTATTCTTTATAAAACTTGAGTAAAAGTACCCTGAAAAATTTCCTGAGCAGACACTCTGAGTATAAAATCGAAGATGGCAAAATCTATTTCAGGAAACCTCGGCTCTCCACATAAGTTTTAATAGGCACAAAAACACTATGCTATAAATAATATCTAACATTTGAAATCCGGTGATTAATTGAAAGTCAAGTCAAGAGTTCAACTGAGAAAGAATGTCAAGAACAAAATGTTGAAAGACCTTGTATCCACTTTTGGCGAAGAAATGTCAGGGCTGGAAAACAAAACCCTGGAAAAAATTACCCTTGAGGAATATTCCCTTATTCTGGTGGATGGCAAGCCTTTGCTTTTCGAAATCGAAGGACATCTTTTTCCTACCGTTCGTGGAGCTCTTGAGATGGGACTTCAAAAGCGGGTTGTAACTGTGGATAAAGGAGCTATCCGTTTTGTTTCAAACGGTGCGGATATAATGGCCCCTGGAGTTGTGGCTGCAGATCCAGATATCAAAAAAGGAGACTTCGTAATCATAGTAGAAGAGACTCATCAAAAGCCTCTCGCAATAGGAAAAGCCCTTATGGAAGGATTGGAAATGGTCGAAGCTACTTCGGGTAAAGCCATAAAGTCTATAACTCATGTAGGAGACAAACTCTGGAACATGGAGCTCTGAAAGTTCCCTAAATAAATATATTTTCATTAAATGAAACCTGAGCCAGGGAATGAGAATTTCCTGAAACAGAAAGAAAACCAGAATCAGCTTTATAATAGCAAAATTAATTAATATAGATTTCAATATAGGACAATGCGATTCGAATTTTAAAAAATACAATAGGTGCGCATAAATGGCAAAACTCATAGACAAGCTCCTTGGCAGCAATGTAAAAAGTCCAACCAGTCCCGAAGATTACACTGAAATCGATCTCAGCAAATATGAGGAAGTTCTCGAGGACGAGCCTGCAGAAACTTATGTAAAGATTGCGGAAATCTCGAGTATTAACCAGGTATCCCAGCTCAAGCAGGAAATCTATAATGGAAACATCCTGATGGTAGATATTTCAAACATCAGGGGAGATGACCTTCTGAGAGATAGGGTTTTAAAAGAGCTCAAAGACGTTATTATCGATGTACATGGGGATATTGCAGGAGTCAAAGGAAATACCGTAATTGTAACCCCTACAGGCATTAAAATCGACAGATCTAAACTTACTGGTGGAAAATATTGAATCCGGATTTTTATAAACAGGAAAGGTTTGAAACAAAAATCTGCTGCCCTCTGTGCCATACAGATCTTGTGATGAACTGGCAGAGAGATAATATTCCCTATTTTGGGGAAATCCTATACGTCAGTGCAAGATGCCAGTGCAGTTTCCGTTTTGCAGATACCATGATTCTCTCGAGTAAAGAGCCCATGCGCTATGAGATGCCAGTTGAAACTCTTGAAGACCTGGATGCAAGGGTCATCCGTTCAACCTCAGGAACAATACGCATTCCGGAAATGGGAGTTACCATCGAACCTGGATCGGTTTCGGAGTCATATATAACGAATATAGAAGGTGTAATGCAGCGGGTCCGCGAAGTCCTTCTGACCGCGAGCAGGTGGGTACAGGGAGATGAAGAGAAATCCTCCCGTAGTGAGGAACTTCTGGGTATGATTGAAGAAGTGATCCAGGGAAAGAGAAGAATCACAGTCATAATCGAAGATCCGCTAGGGAACAGCGCGATCATTTCAAAGAAGGTAAAAGCTACCAAACTCTCCGAAGAAGAAGCAAAGAAGCTAAATACCGGCATGATTGTTTTCGATGTTGACAAATCCGAGCTCGTACACGATGTCTCAGACAATGTTCAGCCCCTCGGAGGAGATTAATTCTTTTTTCCGGTTTTTCGAAGCCTGACAAATTCCAGGGGCTACTTCCAATATAGTTATTAACTTTTATTCCATAAAGGCAGGCATATTGCGGAATATGAAGGCAATTTCACGTCAGGGTGCCGCATTCTTAAGAGCCAAATCTCTCAAAATGTCACCCCTCAAATGTGACCGCTCGGAAAACCTTCTATAGAATTTCCGGAGAAAAAGTATGCTCAGGATTATTGTATTTCTTGGGCAAGCCTTTAAATTTCCCGAGAACTGTATCCAAAAGAACTGTATATTTCTCTCAGAAAATTCTAATTGGCACTGAAGGCATGAGAATTGAATCTACTCTTATCTCTCTTAGAATTAGATCAAATAAACGCCAATTAAATATAATTCTGAGAATTTAGAATTATCTAAGAATTATTCAATCTATCTAAGAGTTCAATCTATTTAAGAGTTTAAGATTTGTTTTAGATTATCAGATTATAATAGTACGGTGAAGGTATGGCAGAAAGCGAAAAAGAAGCAGCACTCCCTCCAAAAGATGAATTCAGCGAATGGTATAATGAACTCCTGTGGATGGCCGAAATAATGGACGTCCGCTATCCTGTAAAAGGATTATACGTCTGGTATCCTTTCGGTTTTGCAATCCGGAGAAACACCTATAATATTATCAGAGAAATTCTTGACAACAGCGGGCACCAGGAAGCTCTCTTCCCTCTTCTTATCCCGGAAAACGAGTTCATGAAAGAAGCCGAGCATATAAAAGGCTTTGAAGACGAAGTGTACTGGGTAACCCACGGTGGAAGAGATCCTCTTGACATCCCTCTGGCCCTTCGTCCAACAAGTGAAACTGCCATTTACCCGATGTACAAAATATGGGTCAGGTCCCACGCGGATTTACCTGTTAAAATTTATCAAATAGTCAATACTTTCCGCTACGAGACAAAACATACCCGTCCTCTTATAAGGCTTCGAGAGATTACCTCCTTTAAAGAAGCTCATACAGTCCATGCTACCTGGGAAGATGCAGAAGCTCAGGTTAAGGAAGCTGTCAGACTCTATACCGAGATCTACCGCAGACTTGGAGTCCCTGTGCTTCGCTCAAGGAGACCTGATTGGGATAAATTCCCGGGTGCAGACTATACCGATGCTCTTGATGCTGTCATGCCTGACGGAAAGACCCTTCAGATAGGGACTGTCCACCATCTGGGGGATAATTTTGCAAAAACTTTTGATATTAAGTATGAAGCCGCTGACGGAGAACAGCGTTATGCCCACCAGACCTGTTACGGAATTTCAGAGAGGTCTATTGCAGCTACAATTTCTATTCACGGAGATGACAAAGGGCTGGTTTTACCCCCAGAAATCGCGCCTGTACAGGTTGTCATTATCCCGATTATCTTCAAGAACGGAGCCGAAGAGGTTCTTGCAGCCTGCAAAGATGTCAAGGAACGTCTGACGAAAACTGGAGTCAAAGTCGAAATTGATGCAAGTGACCTTCGTCCCGGAGCAAAGTACTACAAATGGGAAATGAAAGGTGTACCCCTTAGGCTCGAAATCGGGCCCAGAGACCTTCAGAATAATGTTGCTGTAGCTGTCAGGAGAGATACCGGAGAAAAAGAACAGATTCTACTCACTGAAATCGAAGCCGGCGTGAGATCGAGATTTGAGGCAATCCACGAAAATCTGTACCAAAAAGCGAAAGCCGAACTTGAAAACCGCATATTTGACTGTACTGAACTTGAAGAAGTAAAGGAAAAAATCCAGGATGGCGTTGCAACAATACCTTGGTGCAGAAAGAGAGAATGCGGACTTGCTATGGAAGATGTAATAGGTGCAGGAATTCTTGGAATTCCTCTAGAGCAGAAAAAAGATCGAAAAGAAAAATGCCCTATATGCGGGGAAGAAACCGAAACCCGTGTGTACGTGGCAAGAACATATTGAAACAAGAATTTGCTCTTAAAACAAGAAAGTTGCTTTTGCACAAACTGGAAAGCTGATCATTCTGTATCTGCTCCGGCTTTCATCTTTTTCTTTTTCTTTTTATTCTATGCAGGTTATTATATAATCTTTACAGGCTAAGTGAACCTGAAAACAAAACTATCAGGGCCTAGTTATATCCAAAGACTTAATCAACTGATCTTTAATAGAGACTCAATCAATATCCTGTATCTGAGCCCGAAAATTAGGATAAATAAAGTAAATTTAATTTGAGTAATATTAAAATATATTTGTTTATGGATAAATATTAAATAGTAAGTTGAATAATTCTCATTAGATCTCAGAAAGAATTTAAATTTTTTACAAAAGCTTGGCCGCAAGCCTTTTGAGATAAAGGCTGAGCGAAAACCTCGAATAGCTGCATGGTCAAGAGATGCAACGCAAGCCGTTTGAGAAATGGTTTGATAGAAAACCCCGAGTAACTATGTGGTCAAGTAACGCTTGCATGAAGGAGATACAATAATGTCTTGGATCGAACCGGAAGTAATCAGAAAACCCAGAAGACCAATGTTTTTATGCGTCCTTTCCAATACCAAAACCGCGCATATTCCCAAGCTTTCAGCTGCAGGAAAAACGGCTGAACTTACGGACTATACGCCTGCAGGAGATGCGGAACTTATGGAAACAGGAAATATTATAAGCGTACCCGTTCTTCCCATGACTCCTCCTTATGATACCCCTACTCCTGCAATTATGACCCGTTCTGCATTGAAACTTACAGATGTTCCTTATCATTTCATTAATTCCGGTCTTATTGTAACTCCGGAAGTTCCGTGCATTGACCTCAAGGCAAAGCCCGGAGAGGATATTCGGAAACCAATTGCAGTCAATGATGTACAGGGAATCTACGAACGAGCAAAGTTCTTGGCCAAGAGGCTCAGAAACCAGGTAGATCATGTAGTCATCGGAGAAAGCATCCCGGGAGGCACAACAACCGCAATGGGAGTTTTAATGGCATTGGGATATAATGGAAATGTCAGCAGCAGTGCTGATGAGAATCCTCTTGAACTAAAAAAACAGGTTATTGAAGAAGGCTTGAAAGCATCAGGCTTGACGTTTGGCTGCCTGAAAGATGATCCCGTGAAAGCTATTGCCTGCATGGGAGATCCGATGATGCCTGCTGTTGTAGGGCTTGTCGCAGGTTTCCAGGGCACTGATGTCAGTGTCGTGCTTGCGGGGGGGACTCAGATGGTAGCAGTGTATGCCCTGATCAAACATCTGGGTTTCAATACGGAAAAGCTGGCAATTGCTACTACTCGGTACGTCGTGGAGGATAAATCCGCAAACTTTTCCGAACTTACCAGAATCCTCGGGGTGCCCGTGGTTTACGTTGCGGATCCTGGATTTGGAAAGTCCGAACTCAAAGGGCTTCAAAGATATGAGACAGGTACGATCAAAGAGGGTGCAGGCGCTGGCGGAGCAATGTATCTTGCAGGTCTCTACGGAATCTCCCAGGACGATTTCAGGACAGAAGTAGAAAATGTTTGCAAACTACTCAAAGCAGGGCATTAAAATAGCCGCCTTCTGACTGATTTTTAAGGAATTAACCCTTTTAAATAACTTTCTTAATTCAATCCTTTTCTTTATTTTTTAAATTATTTTATTCTAGCACGAAATATTGAAAAGGTTTACGAAATTTTCAGTCAAGGAATTATGAAAGACCGATGATTATTCAGAATAATATGATCTGTAACATATAAAAACGTAATAATTAAATCGTTAAATTTTATATCAACTTTAAAAAGAGAGTTTGGAGCCATTAAGGCTCTTTATAAGCTAATTTTTCCAGCTTTTTAAAAATCAAACTCCTTTTTTCAGTCCAAGTTTTAATTATAGCGGTTTAGGTGTCTTCATAAGGTTTGAAGGCGAAGATCTCATACCTATATATGTCGGTGGTTTTTGGGAGTGGAGAACGTTTATCCCCTCTGATAAATATGATTCCGAGCTCACACTTCCACAGTTCCGGCAGTAGTAGAAGACATTAGAACCTAGGACTTGACGTTTCAACGCCGTCTGGCATACGCTGCAAAACATAGAAACATTTGCGTTTCTCATGCAGGGTCCTCATCCATAAATCATAATCGAATCGAGCCTTGCAGTACCCACTTTTGTCCAGTACTTGCAAATGCTACAGTACTCCATTTTCCCATCTGAGCTCACTTTCAGTCTAGCATGGCATTTTGGACATATTTTTAGCCTTTTCGTAAACAAACCCCCTTGGATTTTCCATTTTTTTAAAACTGCAAGATCAGGTGGTCAAAAGCCCGAAAAGATACTCTGACAGTACACAAAGTATCTGAAAGAATATCAATCAGTACGGAAAACTACTGACCCTGAACCTTGAAGTTACAACTAAAATCTGTTTTTGACCTTTAAATGACAATACATTAATTCCCCCGGACAGGACCGCAGATAAAGTCTTTTTAAGCGATATGAGTTAATTGCTTAAAATCAGACCCGTCCGACCTCGCTGCAAATTGCTACAACAAGCTAATCAAATATATTATTCCTGATAAGATATAAGTTTTGGCTCAATATGAACTGCTTTTTATACAACCAAGAGGAAAAAGGATGCCGTGTGGCTAGGTCGGAGGCTCTCCATGGAGTGCTATAAAGTGAGGGGAAAATAAATTCGAAAATGACAGCAGGGATTATTGGTAGGTCTTATTAGTAGGAGTTAGACCGCTATTTAATAAGGCATTTTAATTTAATTCCATTAGTTAAATAAACATCAATTTATTGATGTCAGTTCAGTTTAACAGCAGTTCAGTTTAATAGTAGTTCAATTTAAAAGTGTTAATTAAATTCCATTAGTTTTACCGATACCGATTTAACCATAATTCAAGTCACCTATATGTCTATTAATCTAACAGAGATTGAACAATTATAATTGAATAAGTTGTTGAATAAACTATACATTGAACAGAAATTAAATAATGATATTTGTTAATAAGCGATAAGTGAGTGAAAAATAAAAATAAACGGGTTTGGAAACAATATATAATGGCCAGACTGATAATATTCTGGATTAACAGGCATTCACGTTGTCAGATTTTTCAACTCAGTTATGGCTATTAAAACGGCTCCAAGCGAAATATATAAATAAGATCATCGCTTTAGGAATGTTCGCGACAGGGTGGGCAAAACGGGCACATCCGATAACATAAGCCGCTTTAACTCAGTTGGTAGAGTGTCTGGCTGTTAACCAGAATGTCGTAGGTTCGAGCCCTGCAAGCGGCGTAAAATTTTTGCATTTTTATATTAATATTTCCTGAATGGAAAATACATATGCAAAAACTTTATTATTATAGCCATACTAAAAGTTACTAATCACGCTATTAAGTCCATAAGGGCCTGTAGCTCAGTCAGGTTAGAGCGCTCGGCTCATAACCGAGTGGTCACCGGTTCAAATCCGGTCAGGCCCATAAACTTTATATCCAAAGAATCTCTTGTATAAGGAAGCTCTAGTGTAATATATAATAACTCTCCTATCAGAAAGCCGCTTTAACTCAGTTGGTAGAGTGTCTGGCTGTTAACCAGAATGTCGTAGGTTCGAGCCCTGCAAGCGGCGTAAAATTCTTCTAATTTTTATTTTTTATCGATTACATTATTTTCTAGTTATTTTTATTTTTTTTTATTGAAAGGGACTTTCAAGGTTTATTTTACTGAAATGAGATTACTTTGCATTCTTGCCTGTTCCTTTTGGTTTATTTCATCTGAAGCCAGTTTTGAATTTGTTTTATCTGAAGCCAGCTTTGAATTTGTTTTATCTGAACCTGCCTATTGATTAAATTTTTAAATTTTAGGAACATACAGTTTTTAATCGAATATATTTTAAAATCATACATGGGGAGTCAGAAATTTCAGGAGAATATCAACAAATTCGATTCCTGAATAGACTTAACAATACTATGTAAAAAAACTATTGATGCCTTGTGGGGGATAAGGTAGTAGAAGGGTTACAGATTATAGATAATAGATAAATACAGTTTCACAGTATTACTACCATCCAACTAATAACCATAGAATAAAACTGAGGTTTATACATATGATTTCAATTAACAAAGAAGATGTAATCGTACCTTTAGATGTCCCAAAAGCAATGCGTGAAACATACGTAAATAATTATATGGAAATGACCCGGGGAACCGGAAGGCTGATGCTTTTTGCAGGCGACCAGAAGGTAGAGCATCTTAACGATGACTTTTACGGAGAAGGAGTGCCTGAGGACGATGCTGATCCCGAACACCTTTTCAAGATAGCATCCCAGGCAAAAATAGGAGTTTTTGCAACCCAGCTTGGGCTTATCGCTCGCTACGGTATGGACTACAAGGATGTGCCATATCTTGTAAAGGTAAATTCCAAAACCAATCTTGTTGAGACTGCTCAGGCTGATCCTTTTAGCAACCTCTGGTATGATGTTGATCAGGTCGTTGAATTTAAGGAAAATAGCGGGCTTAATATTCTTGGTGTAGGGTATACAATCTACCTCGGCAGCGAGTTTGAAGCTGAAATGCTTGTGCAGGCCGCTCAAGCAGTTTACGATGCTCACCAGCATGGCATGTTATCCGTGCTCTGGATCTATCCTCGCGGAACTGCAGTAAAAGATGAAAAAGACCCGCACCTTATTGCAGGAGCAACAGGAGTGGGAGCCTGTCTTGGTACGGACTTTGTAAAGGTCAATTACCCGAAAAAAGAAGGAGCAAAGTCTGCCGAGATCTTCAAGGAAGCTATCAGAGCCGCAGGGCGTACCAGAGTGGTTTGCGCAGGCGGTTCAAGTGATGAAGCCGAAGCCTTCCTGAAAAAGCTCTATGATCAGATTCACAGTTCCGGAGCACAGGGAAATGCAACCGGAAGAAATATTCACCAGAGGCCTCTTGATGAGGCTGTCCGTATGTGCAATGCGGTCTATGCAATAACGGTTGAAGACTCAAGCGTTGAAGAGGCCCTTAAGATCTATAAGGGTAAATAACAGGGTAAATAACAAAGACTGCAGAAAACGATAAGATTTACAAAGGCTACACTGACAAGAGGCTGGGCATTAAAGGCGTGAAAATATGAAAATTCCGGACCATAAGACAAAAATCGTCTGCACCATAGGCCCGACTTCCTCTTCCGAGGAAGTGATCCGGGAACTTGTGCTTGCTGGCATGAACGTGGCAAGGATCAACTTTTCCCACGGAAGCTTTGAAAGTCATAGAGAAGTAATCCGGAGAGTCCGCAAGGTTGCAGCAGAGCTTGACAGAACCGTTGCGATTCTTGCCGATCTGCCAGGCCCGAAGATCCGTATAGGTAAATTGGAAAAAGAACCTATCATGCTTCACAAAGGAAACTTTGTGACCCTTACGGTTGATGAGGCTCTCGGAGATGAGAGCCGTATTTCCGTAAGCTATAAACAGCTTCCGGAAAGCGTGGTTCCAGGGAGCATTATTTACTTAAGCGATGGGTTTATCCAGCTTCGCTGTTTGGAAATCTACGGAAAAGACGTGCTTTGCGAGGTTCTTATTGGGGGTCAGCTTTACTCTCAAAAAGGGTTGAACCTGCCAGGGGCAAAGGTGTTCCTTGACTCTGTAACGGAAAAAGACTTTAAGATCCTTGAGTTTGCCCTTAATGAAGGGATTGACACTTTTAGTATTTCCTTTATAGAAACTGCAAACGACATTCTTAAGGTCCGGAATTTTGCTGCAGCTAGAGGAAAGTCTGTATGTATCGTTGCTAAAATCGAGCGCAGACAAGCTGTAGAAAATATTCAGGAGATACTAAAAGAAACCGATGCCCTCATGGTCGCCAGAGGAGATCTCGGGGTCGAAATTCCTATTCAGGAAGTTCCCTCAGTTCAGAAAGAACTTATCCAAAGTGCAAAACTTCTTGGAATTCCAGTAATTACAGCCACTCACATGCTGGCTTCAATGACCGATAACATAAGGCCTACTCGCGCAGAGGCGACCGATGTTGCCAATGCAATTCTTGATGGCACAGACGCTGTCATGCTTTCTGAAGAAACAGCTGTTGGTAATTATCCTGTGGAAGCCGTTGAGATGATGGCAAAAATTGCAAAAACCACAGAAGAATGGCGTTCCAAGACAAAATGGGGTCTTGATACTATTATTAAGGGCATAACTGCAAGGGAAATGTCAGTAGATGAGGTAATAACCCTCCAGGTGCACGAAGCCCTGCAAAAATTGCCTGTCGCAGCCGTACTGACCCCTACGAGAAGTGGAGCAACTCCCCGCAGGATTTCACGCTTCAAGCCCGAAACCTGGATCCTTGCTTTCAGCCGCGTTCCGAGAACCTGCAGCTTCCTCTCTTTATCTTATGGTGTTTATCCCGTTATTGTAAAAGAGAAAATTGAAAGCTGGGAAAAAGAGACTACTGAAATAGCCAAAGAACTGGGATTTGTAAAAAGCGGAGACATTGTTATTTTCACCCAAGGGCCTCCTTTAGGAAAACCTGGAGGCACAAATATGCTTAAAATTCTCACCCTTGAGTGAAGAAGGCGTAGGTCATATGAAGAATTCCAGTTTAAATTCGAGTACCGGTATGAGATCCAACATCCAGTTTTATGAGTGGAATATTAGGAAAACTTCTTATCTCAATAAATCTCAAACCAGTATGTTTAAGTCGATATGTTTAGATATCAAGTGCATGATTTCTAATGTCGGAATGTTTAAGCCAATGTGTTTAGATATCAAGTTAGACATCATGTGCATGATCTCTACTGTCAGTAAAAATTAAGTTTATGTTATGAGGTTTCATTGATGAAACAAAAGGACCCAGCAACAAAAAACCAGAAGTATCTGGCTGTTTTTTTAGCATTAACAATGCTTCTGTCAGCCGGTGCAGTCTTCTTTTCAAGCAACTCTAATAAAGATAATAGTGATGATGCTTCCTCTTCTAAGACTATAGAGGATAATACTACGATCGCTTTTTCTCAAATTCCTAGCAGGCAGGTCCACCATGAATTCAACTCCATTGCCGACGGATTAAACATGTCCCCTGAAGGGGTAGTAAGTGCCACATATGTAGACCTGCAGAGAACAACAGGAACCCCCTTTGAACAGGTCTTTGGGAATACATCAATGATGTACTCTCTATATGGGGCAGATGTAACCAGACGCTACGGGGCAGTTTATGCTGATGGTAATGGGTTCGAACTCCACCAGATTCCGGAACAGAAAATCTTAATGCCTTGGGGAGCAGTCCAGTACGATAACTACAGTCTCCTTGCGAGGACAAACAATACCCATGATATTTGGAACGTCGCAGGAAGCCCTGTGATCCTTAGCTCTCGCCAGAGCGCGCAAGATATAATTGACATACTGGAAGGAAACGCAACTGCTACAACCGAATACGATAGTCTCCTTAGCCAGGCGGATCCGAAAGGAAGCTTCTATCAGGAAGTGGTCACAAAGACGAATTCCACTAATATCCCGGCCGAGAAGCTCTACACAGAGCTTAAAAAACTAGATGATGGCAGTTACAAGCAGACGTCTCTTTACCTCAATCCAGAACCCGAATTCGTTGAAAATCTTCAGGCTCTGCAGGTAAACTCCACTGAACGAGGAGTAACCTATAACGTAACTACCTCAGAAAACATTACCAAAATGACAATTACATCCGACTTTGGAAACTTACTTAATGAAACACAGAGGCTTTCACAGTAAGCTTCCAATTTTATCTTTTTTAAATGGCCTTAAGCTTTTAACATTTCGTATTTTTCGATATCATTTTCAATTCTGGATCTTGATTTTATTCCCTTTTTGCTATTCTGGCTAAAGAAGAATCATCTATTTCTACCTGTCAGATATATCTTATAAATGGGAAGTGATGCTATTGGGATTTCTGGACAGCTTATTCAAAAAGAAAATTGAAGGCAAAACTGCAGAGGAATGGTATGGTCTTGCAACCCGCGAACTCGATCCCGAAAAAAAAATAGAGTACTTCGATAAGGTTCTGAAGCTGAAACCTGATTTTGCAGGAGTCTGGAACCTCAGAGGGCTTGAATACGTAATTCTCAAACGGTATGAAGAAGCTATTGCATCTTTTGATAAAGCCCTTGAGATCCGGCCTGCCTACCCGGAAGCAAAGTACAACAAAGAGGATGCAGAAACCGAATTAAGAAAGATTAGAGCAGCCGAAGTAAAAGCCGGAGAAAAGAGAGGAGAGAAAATTAAGGAAACGAAGGGAGTGTAAAGGAAGAGCCCTGGACTCAATTTTTTTCAACCGACGCAACAATTATGCTGTCGATCACGCCAGATAGGTTTTGGGGATAATATCCTCATACCTTACTTCTTTCTCCGGTTCAGCGCTTGAAGTCCAAGTTTTACTGGGCCTGGGAGTTTTCCGCATTGCATGACTTTCATCTGCTCAGGAGAAATAAGTTTGAAAGCTGCATTCATGAGAGTATCGGATTTCATAATTCCATCCATGAGTTGTCTTGCCTGTACCGATGTTTCAAGTGCAGATCCAAACTGAGCTCGCCAGCGGCGGTCGTATTCTTCAAGCCTGCATTTCCCGGCTGTAAATTCGGCTGCAGTTTCTCCTGCTACTTTTGCGGCAATCATTGCAGGAGGGATTCCACCTCCGTTTGTTGCAAATATCTGGCCAGCTGCGTCTCCTACAATCAGCGTGTTTTCAGTTGCTGTTTTTTCCGGAGCGCCATTTACAGGGATAATGCCTGCGATCACGTTCATAATTATGCTGTTTTTCAGTTTTGGGCCTGCAAGCGGATGATTTCGCATAAAACGGTGCAGGTATTCTCTTGCAGAAATCCCTTTTTCAGCCATACCGCTTCGGATTCCGATTCCTACATTTGCCCGATCTTGGCCTTCGGGAAAAATCCATGCATAGCCGCCGGGCACAAAATCCTTTCCGAAATACATTTCCAGGGAAGAAGGATCAATATCCACATTCCTTACCTGGTATTCTAGAGCAACCGAAGTTACCCTTGATTCTGGCTTAAGGGCAAGCCCTTTTGATTTTGCAACTAGAGAATTTGGGCCATCAGCTCCGATAATTGCTTTTGCTTTGATTCTATGTTTTCCAAAAACTCCCGAAGTCTCAACAACTGTGCCTTCAAATTTCACCACGCGGGTTTTAACCATCAGTTCAGCGCCTGCTCTTGCAGCCTGCTCGGCAAGGAACTGGTCATATCTGCGCCGGTCAAGGACTGTCCCCCTGACAGCAAATTCCTTTATGTTGCAGTTTGGAGTGATAAGACGCTGAGTATCAATCCTCTGCAGCACGCAGGAATCAGGATAATTTTTCAGTGTGTCCGGAAGCCTAGCTTCAGGGAGTAGGGCCTGGATTTCCGAAGCATCTGGAAGAAAGCCGGCACACTGAATTGGGCTTCCGATCTCTCTTTTTTTGTCAAGAAGAAGCACCGAGGCGCCGTTTTTTGCAGCATACCGGGCGGCTGTAGAACCTGCAGGGCCTGCGCCCACAACAATTACATCATACGAGGCTTCGGGGATCATGAAAGAGTCTTCCTGTCATTTATTTCAGCTTGCAATTTACAGGGAACTATTTATTAATCCTTTCCCGAAGCTCGCAAAATAAATTCCCCTGGCAATCAAAAGGCTAAGATATGTGCCCGGGGTATTACATGCAAGAAGATTCCCACTGGTTGTCTGGATGATTTCTCCTCTTGCATCACGTGTAAGTTCCTGATCCGATGATCCAGTCCTGATCCACCATCATCACATAGCTGAGTTTTTGTTTGACGGTGAAATTATTGGCAGGATCTGCATACAGATACCTGACGAAACCCCCGCCGGATTTCGCGGTGGCGATCAGATTCTGGATATATGCGGTGCCGTTAGCGTCCGTGGCATTCCATCGGCTTGTTCCAAGAAGCTCGGGCTGGAAGGGTAGAGCTAACGTGGTGCCGTTCATGTCGTGTGCAAAGATATAAAGTTCGCCATCTACGAATTGGCCTGTCTGGTTGTTGAATTCCTGAAGAGCAGTTTCCCGTCCGTGTACGTGCGTATATTCGAAGGCTTTCTCGACGAATGCTACGAGCTTCTCAGGAGATACAGTGGAGTTGTTAACTGGCATCGGGCTGGAAGCCTGGTGTCACTTCCGATTGGTTATCGCAGCGCTTATAATTGCCACTGCATACAATGTAGGACTTACCATCGCTTCCATTAGTTAACCGATAGTAGGTGGTTTTATAGTACAGATTCGTCTGCACTGGATGCATATAAACATAATCCACCCAACCAGTCCCGTTTTTCAATGCTCCTTCTAGTATTTCATCACGAAACAGTTTACCAGTAACATCTGTCTTGCCCTTAAAGTTCATGCCGACAAGCTGAATGTTATCTGCATGAGCAACGATGGTCAGGTTCTCATCGTACACGAAAGTGTAAAGGGCAGGATCCTTAGCGTCTCTATACGGCGCTTCGCCCGCATTGATGCGCCGGAAAGTATTCGAGGCGTTCTTCTCAACGGCTGCAGCGGTTGTATTTACAAGTTTCACTACCGCATCATCCGTGAATGTCTGCCGGGTGCATCCAACCCCGAGGTTCCGGTAGATGATCCGCTCATAATCGCTGACCCCCTGTGCATCTTTCTGGTTTCGCACATTCTCAAGTGCCTGCTGGAAAGCGTTGACCAATGTATCTGGGACATCCTTACTAAAGATATAGTACAAGTCATCCTCTTTCAGAGTATATACGATCCCATAGGCATTGGGGTCCGTTGCAGTCTGTAGCATCTGATGCCGCCCGGCGAGATCACCAGTTGCCCAAAGATCGATCTGGCCCTCTTCCAGCATCCTGAGGAGATCCTCTGGATTTTTGCCATTGACAATTTGTGACGCATTCACGCCCTGGCTGGTGAGGAGGTTATTTTCGATGGAGGATTTTACCACGCCGATCCGGTACTTATTAAGATCCTCTGGAGAAGATATTGTAATATTCCTGCTCATTGGGGCATAGAGAACGAAACTAGCTTTAGTAAAAGGTCCTGCCCACTTGTAGAGAGACTCGCGTTCGGGTGTTCGAACGATGGAGAAAAGCACCGTACTGGTGTTGTTCTGTGCGATTTGGAAGCCTTCTTCCAGAGGGAAAATGCGGACATTTGCCTGTGAGCGGTTTACGCCAGTATTTTTGAAGACCGCCTCAAGTATCTCAACAGAGATCCCGGTGACATTCCCCTTATCCTGGTAATTGAAGGGAGCCCATTCTTCAGTCAGGTAATTGAGCTGAGTAAGGCCTATCGATGGAATGTATCTCCCGAGAATCCGCTCATAAGTACTGATTCCCGCAGCGTCTTTCTCCTGTTTGACTGTATCGAGTGCCTGCTGGAAGGATTGAACGACTGAATCTGGGACATCTTTACTGAAGGCATAGTAAACATCCTGGGTCTGTAATTTATACACGACCTTGTAGGAGTAGTAGTTCCCTGTTATCTGTTCAGAAAAGTACCTGCCTGCTTCTTCCGGGTATGCCCACAGGTCAATCTCACCGTTATCTAGTTTTTCAACAAGAATAGATGCATTTGTCTCCTGCACGAGCTGGCTTTTATTGACACCAGCATCGAGCAGTTGCTGGACTGCGATATCATCAACAACTACCCCGATCCTGTATCCTCTCAGATCTTCAGGGCTCTTTATTGTGATTTCCTGGTCCGGTCGGGCAAAGAGAACATTGGTATATGTATAGATGGGCCCGGCCCATTTGAAGGATTGCTCACGCTCGAGATTCCTTACGGTAGTGAAAAGCACGGTATTATTTCCGCTGAGAGCAGACTGGTATCCCTCAGTCCAGGGAACGAGTTTTATCTCTTCCCGTGCCACTTTTTTTCCCATCTTCTCGGTGATTGCTTCAAGAAGTTCAACGGAAATCCCTTGCAGTGTACCGTTCTCTATATAATTATAGGGCGGTAGCTGTTCGGTGTAGTATGTCAGATTAGCCGACATCGTGGTGTCGTTCTTGTCTGTGGATGCAGCTTCGCTTTCCGGAAGACATCCGGCAGTTGGAAGCAGCGCTCCAAGCAACACTGTAATAAGGATAAGATATGTGTAGCGTAGAGATAGCGACATGAAAAGAGTCTATAATCAATATATAAATGAATACTCAATGCTTCTCACCAATTTGCAAAAGATAACCCTTTTGAGAGGAGAAACTGGAAAATTAGAGTGTTCAATATCCTGCAAATGCGTGCTTTTTCCAAAAAAATATCTATTAAACTATATACTTTAACGATTATACATTTCTGCACGTCAATTTATGTTATCCTTGGAAAACTGACACAAAAAGCTATTGAGTAGATGAAATATTTTGTTGACAGGGGTGAAGGGAAAAGGAGATATTCCAGGCGGGGGCGGCGAATCGTTTGCCAATTACTATGCACTCGGCCAGTATGACTTTGTGATCTTTGTCGAGGTCCTATCGGAGGAAGCAATTAAAGCTCCTGCTTGAAGTCGGAAAATAGAGTACTATAAGCACGGAGTTCTAATAGGAATGCCACACGAACTGGTTTATCGAGCGGCAGCCGAGATGTGACATAATTTCATTCTCTTTTTAGAGCTTTCAGGATCGCCGCCCCTTCCATATTCTCAGCCTCTACAGCGAAGCCGACATTTTCGAAAATTTCTTTCCACTCAGCCTCAGAGAGTTGGGGGCCGTGTGGGTGCTGATGTGCAAGCGGCTCAACTGCTATCAACAGGCCCCCGTTTTTAAGCACTCTTTTTATCTCGAATAGGGCAAATTTAATGTCTTCAAGATGATGAAGCATTAAAAAGCAAGTAGCTACATCCACCGAACCGGCTTCAAAAGGCAGGGCATAGGCACTTCCGTTCCTGAACTCCACATTTGACACACTAAGGACATCGGCATTCATCTGTGACTGACCTGTAAGGGAATCGTGAATATCAATGCCGTAAACCTGTGAATCCGGGTTATTTTTTGCAAGCTCCATTGTGAGGTTTCCAAAACCGCTGCCAATATCGAGGATTATTTCTCCTTTTATGTCGGGGAGCACAATAGGAAGCATCCGCTCCCGCACACGTGCCATGCGGTCTTCAGGATATGCCGCTTTCTTCGTTTTTTCCGCATCTATTGCTGTAAATGGAAGGATAGCATAGATTTTTGACCCGTTAACTGCCATGAGCCCTTTTACGTAAATCCTGCCGGCTTCAGCTACAACAGGTTCCACAATCGAAACTCCGGCACCCCTGCAAAAGCGCATATTCCATTCTTCCCTTTTTTCAGGGAACCGGATATTCAAAGGAGTGTGTACCACAACGTAGTGAGAATATTCCGGCTTAAAATATTCTGACACGGATTCAGGCTCATTGAGGTGAATCTCACTGATACTGTCCCTATAAAGGGCAAGAATTTGCAGGGAAATCTCATCAGCCTCGTTTCTTATACTTCCTATCTCTTCAAACATATCCCTAAATCTGCTTTCGCTAAATAAAAGCCCTTTTACAGTATCGCTAGATAACAGGAAAGCAGAACTATATAACTCGGATTTCTTTTTTCTATATCTCTATCTATTCTGACTACAGAAAACGCGGAAAACTCATTTTAGGCTCTACAACTATAGAAAAAAACCAGTTCTAATTTAGAACCTTTTTTCCAAGCTGTGTAAATAATTTAAATCTTTATGGATAATTTTATATACTTTAAAGTAGGACACAAGTTACCGATTGGTGGTCGAGATGAAATATATAATCGCAATCATAAGGCCGGAAAGACTTGATGCGGTCAAACGAGAGCTTCAGAAACTTGAGGTAAACAGATTAACAGTCTCATCTGTCGCTGGTTACGGTGCACAAAAAGGGCATCTGGAGCTTTACAGGGCAATAGAGCATGAGGCAAACCTGCTTGAAAAAATTAAGATCGAAATTGCAGTGGAAGATCATTTCCTTCAACCAATTATTGAAGCAATAAAGACTGGAGCGAAAGGCAATGATGGCTACATCGGAAGCGGTAAGGTCTTTGTGCTTCCACTTGAGGACGTAATACGGATTCGCACAAACGAAGCCGGACCTGACGCGTTATGAGGGGATAAACATGGCTATCGAAGCAGCAGATACAGTGTGGGTACTGATTTCATCTGCTTTAGTATTATTAATGGTTCCCGGACTGGCTCTATTCTACGGTGGGCTGGTCCAGCGTAAAAACGTTTTGAGCAGCATGATGCATTCATTCGTTGCAATGGGCGTCATGGCTCTGGAATGGATATTAATAGGTTATTCGCTTGCCTTTTCCGAGGGCAACTGGTTTGTGGGGGGCCTTGGACATGCATTACTAAACGGTATTGATGTATACTCGGTAACAGGCACAATTCCTACCTATGCATTTGTTGCGTTTCAGGGAATGTTTGCAATAATCACACCTGCTTTAATTTCAGGTGCAATTGTAGGCCGGGTTAAGTTTAAATCTTACCTCGCGTTCATCGCACTGTGGGGACTTCTTGTATATGCACCCGTCTGCCATTGGATCTGGGGTGGCGGATTCCTAACAGGAAAAGCTCTGGATTTCGCAGGAGGCACGGTTGTTCACATAACTTCAGGTATCTCCTCGCTTGCAATCTTAACCTACCTTGGCAAGAGGCGGGGCTATGGGGTAGATTCAATAAAGCCTCATAACGTTACTCTGACGCTTCTTGGAGCCGGGCTGCTCTGGTTTGGATGGTTTGGGTTCAACGCGGGGTCATCCCTTGCTGCAAATCAGATTGCAGCTCTTGCATTCATTACAACGCTAGTAGCTCCAGCAGCCGCAGGATTTGTCTGGATGGCACTGGAATGGCACCATCTGGGGCATCCAACTGCTCTGGGATTTGCAACAGGGGTTCTGGCAGGACTTGTTGCAATAACTCCAGCTGCAGGCTTTGTAACTCCAATTGCAGCAATTCCTATAGGTGTGATCACAAGCTTCGTGTGTTACAAAGCTGTAGAACTTAAAGGAAGGTTCGGATATGACGATTCGCTGGATGCCTTTGGAGTACATGGAGTAGGAGGAATAACAGGTGCGCTTCTGACAGGTATATTTGCAAGCGTGGGGTCGGCCACTGGACTCATTCTTGGAAATTCCAGCCAGTTACTTATTCAGTTTGAAGGCGTCGCCATTACGGCTATTTATGCAGCTCTCTGTACCCTCCTGATAGGGTTTGTGCTCATCAGGACTATAGGGCTTAAGGTCAGTGAAAGTGAAGAAAACATCGGACTTGACAAGACGCAGCATGGTGAAGTTGCATATAATATTTGAGTACAGGAAGTGATGCAGGCAAAGCTTTACCTGCATTTTTCTAATTTTTCCTTGATATGGGAGATTGAGGAAAAAATCTCACAAACAATCAAGAAGCAGGTTCGGGACAAATTTTAATAATTGAGTCTACTGACTTGGATTTCGCATCTTTTTAAAATTGGATAGTCAGATAAGATTTATTTTAAAATCCACATTCAGAAAAACTGTTTTTTTACCATTGTGAGAGCCAGAACTACCGAGGAAACCAATGTCATTATGAAAATAATTGTAAATGCATGCGGATTATTCTCGAAAGGGACGTCAACATTCATTCCAAAGAAGCTTGCAACCATTGTTGGGACTGACAGAACGATTGTAGCTGAAGTAAGAAATTTCATGACAATATTTAAGTTATTGGAAATAACCGATGCATATGCATCCATAGTCCCTGTCAGGATATTGCTGTAAATATTTGCCATTTCGATTGCCTGCTTATTTTCTATTATGACATCTTCAAGAAGCTCAGTATCTTCAGGATACATTTTTACAGGATTGGATCTCAGGATTTTTTCAAGGACTATTTCATTGCTTTTTAAAGATGTAGAGAAATATACAAGGCTTTTTTCCAGCTCAAGAAGCTGGATTAATTCTTCATTTTTCAGGGATTTATGCAATTTGGACTCGATTTTATCACTTGCTTTATCGATGCGTCTGAGATATTGAAGATATAGCTTTGAGTTTCTATACAAGATCTGTAAAAGAAAACGTGTTTTTTTGAATGTATAGAAAGATTTTATCCTCCTTTCGATAAAGCTATTAATTACGTAATTTTCCTGGAGAGAAACTGTAACAATGTTTTTGTCGTTAATTATAATCCCAAGGGGAATTGTAAAATAAATTCCGCCATCCTGCAGGCTCGTGTTCGGTACGGGTATATCTATTAATACGACAGTACAGCCTTCATCCACTTCAAGTCTGGAACGCTCCTCTTCATCGAGTGCAGCTTTAAGATGTTCAACTGGAATATTCAAATTTTTTGAGATGGAGACTATTTCCTGCTCTTTTGGATTTATAAGATTAATCCATGCGCCGTCTTCAACCTGATCAAGGGTTACCAATCCGGAATCTGTTGATTTGAATATTTGAAGCATGGATATCTCTCCCTGTTGCAGTGTAGCGATTACACTCACTCAAAATGAGAATATTATTACAGACCTTCAAGCAGATCGCTTATCTATAAATATATTTTCATAATAAACATTTCTGGCAGGTGTTGTTACTTCAGTAAACTTTCTTTCGTCTTAATTTCCTCTTTATTCTCCTTTCCTCTTCTTTTTCCTGAATTTTCCTTTATACTAATTCGTCAGCGAGGGATGTAAAACATTATAAGTACGCCTACAAGTGCAATCACTGCCCCTATTATTTCATATTTGTCGGGATTTTTCTTATCGATAATTGCCCCCCAGATCAGGGATGAAACGATAAAGATTCCTCCGTAGGCAGCATAAACCCTGCCGAAATGTGCAGGCTGAAAAGTTGGAATTATTCCGTAGATCGCTAATGTCAGCCCTCCGAGAAGCCCAAATAATGCTCCTTTATTTTCCCTTAACCACAACCAAACAAGATAACCTCCTCCTATTTCAAAAAGTGCAGCCAGAAAAAACAGACCAAGAGAGACGATGGAATCAATCATATGTTATCATCTTCTCTTGGCCAGTAGTAAATAATTGACACTCCAATAAGAATTATCAGGGCGCCTATGAGATCATAATTATCAGGAGGGATTTTATCGAAGATCCAACCCCATAAAATAGACATAACGACAAAAATGCCACCATAAGTTGCATATATCCTGTGAAAGTAAGACGGCTGAAAAGTGGGCACGACTCCATATAAAAACAAGATAATTGATCCTGATAATGCGAAAAGAAGGCCTCTGCCTTCACGCAACCACAACCACAGAAGGTATCCTCCTCCTATCTCAAAAATGCCTGCAAGGATAAACAGGAGAATAGTATAAACAAAGCTTCTTTTTCTGGATATACTCCCTGATTCCATTTTTATCATGTTTCCAAAAATTGCTAAAGAATATATAACTGTTCTGATTTGAATAATTGACATTTGTCTTGTAAACTAAGCCAGTAAGACTCCTGAATTGCAGGATTTAAAGCTTATCGGCAGATCGTAATACTGAACTCGGTATCCAGAACAGCAAGGAAATTGAGTGAAGAAAGTAATTACAAACATCTGAGAATGAACTCATTTACAACAGTCACATCCGCATGAAGGAAGTAGATTCTTGTTGCTGTTTTCCACTTCCCAGCATTCAAAGCAGAGCTTTATTATGCCAAGCTTTCTGTGCTTAACTCTAAGCAGTGAATTTTCGTCCTTCCCGCAAATCGAACACTTAACCATACTTAAACCCTCATTTAATGTTCCCACAGTCCAACTTTTATCATATTTGAACTTTCAATCGAAATTTTTCATGTTAGTATATTCACTAGCTAGTATATTCACTAATATCTCTTATCGGTTTAGGTACACATTAACTCTTAAACCAGGAAAAGGTTTTGAACATCATTGTAATAAGATATTCCATCTAACTCAGGTATTATCAGGTATTATTATACTACGTCTGTCTCATTTACCTGATATCAATGAAATAGATTGTCTTGCTATTTTTCTATATATAAATACAATTGTCTATGTATACAGTATGACTATTTCTCTCGGTTATATAACAAAATTTATATAAAAGTATTAATATGGTTACTTAAATGGTTAATCATAATTAATATAAAAGTAAAGTTAAAATCACTTTATTTAAATAGCACATTGTTATATTAATTATTGTAATAATTTAATTATTATTTTATCGTTTTATTTTAGTATTTTTATTTAAAAAACTGTGATATTTACAGCCTATTCAAAAAACAAATCTCGGGAGCAACAGGGTAATAAATTAAAACCATTATATTTAAATAGAGCTTTGTGCATGCTACTTTATACTATTTTAGTAGTACTGGAATTATTTGGTAGTATCTGTTGGCGTTAAGTAGTATTTATAACGAGAAATATAATCAAAAAGAAAAACAATATTTGGGGGCTATTTTGTCCATTATTCTCGTTAGTAATATAAATCTAAAAAGAAAATCACTATCTTTAAATATGCCTTTGTTATATTAAGAATTGGCAACATGTCGAATTTATCTCGACATTATCCACATATTATTATCTCTTGTGATTTTAATATAAGAATACTATAATATTTGTGGAATATTAGTCCATATTCTTATATACTCAGGGATTGCGCAGTTGAGCTGAGAAATCAATATAGTATGCCATTCGAGAATATAAAATATAGGTTCTAAAAGCGTCCTATATATTGGGTTCTGTTTTTTAGCTGCGCAAATTCCAACATCGTACGTTAGAAAATAAACAGATCGGAGGATTAATAGATCGGAGGATACGCTGTATGATAGAAAACACCGTTATGCTATTAATTTTAGTACCCTTACTGTTTTCGTTATTATTTGTAGCCCTTCCCAAATCTCTATATAAAATTCTTGCTTGGGCTTTCTTCATAATTGGAGTAGTTTTATCAGTTACTTTAGTATTGGATTGTTTACCAACTGGTGGTGCTGGAGCCTTTGATGTCTCTGAGTCAAGTTTCCCAATGTTGGAAAATATTGTCCTTGTGCTAGAAGTACTAGTAATACTATTTATTCTTGCTGTTTCAGCAAAATATAAAAACTGGCCTACACTTGGACTAGGAATAATTTCAGCAGCTTTATTTGCTTACACTTATGCCAATGTTCCAGGTGCTGAAGGTGCTTCTTTTAATATCGATCAATTTTCTCAGGTCATGATATTAATTGTTAATATAGTCGGTACTGCGATCATATTATTTGCAACTGGTTATATGGATATTTATGAAGAGCACAGACATCTGCACAGACAAAAGACATTTTACTTTACAATGAGCTTCTTCCTGGCAGCCATGAATGGTCTGGTAATGGTTGACACACTGGGATGGCTGTTTCTTTTCTGGGAAATCACAACTCTATGTTCGTTCGTGTTGATCTCATATAACATGGACCAGGAAGGAATAAACAACGGTTTCAGGGCGCTGGCTTTAAACCTGGTTGGTGGAATTACTTTTTCGATAGCCATCATCTTACTCAGTACTAAGTTCAATATCTCTACCCTTTCCGGAGTCGGAACTGACGCTGCTGCTGCTGCTGTAGCTCTTCCTGTTGCCTTACTCTGCATTGCAGGCTTTGCAAAATCTGCTCAGATGCCTTTCCAAAGCTGGCTCTTAGGGGCAATGGTAGCTCCCACTCCTGTTTCGGCATTACTTCACTCAAGCACGATGGTAAACGCAGGTGTTTACTTAATTGTCAAGCTTGTACCAGCTTATGCTAACACCTCCCTCGGAACAGCCATCGCAGTTTACGGTAGCTTTACCTTCGTTATGTGTTCAGCTTTAGCCTTATCTCAAAGAAATGCTAAAAGAGTACTTGCATATTCAACCATTGCAAATCTTGGATTAATTATCGCAAGCGCCGGAATTGGTACACCTCTGGCTGTAGCTGCTGCGATTATGCTTATCCTGTTCCACGCAATATCAAAAGCTCTCCTCTTCCTGTGCACAGGTGAAATTGAGCACACTATCGGAAGCAGAGATATCGAGGACATGTCAGGATTAATAAAGAAGGCTCCTCTTCTCACCACTCTTGCAGCTCTGGGAATGGTCTCCATGCTCTTACCTCCTTTCGGAGTACTGCTCACAAAGTGGGTGTCAATGGAAGCTGCTTCAAGCAACCCTGTTGTCATAGTCTTCCTTATCCTTGGGAGTGCACTCACTACAGTTTACTACGCTAAGTGGCTTGGAACAATCTTATCATCCAGCATGGACAAAAATGCAGTTCCGCATAAAAAACCGGAAACTTATTTCCCACTGTCCTTCCTTGGATTAGCCATTGTAGTTACAAGTATTTTTGTATTCTCAATATACCATTATTTCATTGAACCTCAGGTAAATATTTTGCTCAAAGCTGTTCCTACAATCTCCGGACAGGCTGGACAATTTACCACTGAAATAGGGGCATTTGCCTATGCAGCAATATTTGTAGTGCTTGCTCTAGCTATTCTGATCTATCTTGCTACCAAGAGTATGTTCAAACCTCGTATGACTAGCTATTATATGTGTGGGGAAAACAACCTTGAAAGGGACAGATTGATGTTCAGAAATGGGCTTTGCAGTTACGAGAAAAGCAGCGTATCTAACATATATCTCCAGAATACTTTTGGAGAAAGTAAACTTACAACACTAGGATACGCGATTTCCATAATTCTTATTGTAATTGCACTGGCAGGAGGAGTATTATGAACAATATTTTATTAGCTGTTCTTGTTTTAATTGGTGCTCCTATCATCGGCTGTTTAGCTTCAGGAGTTGACAGGAAAATCACCGCAAGATTGCAGGGTAGAGTAGGTCCTCCTCTTTTGCAGCCATATTATGATGTTAAGAAGCTCCTTAGCAAAGACAACATGGTTGTAAATGCATCTCAAAACTTTTATGCAGTCGTGTACCTGGTCTTTATCATTTTGAGCCTCTTGATGTTAGTCTTCGAACAGGACTTCTTGATGATAATCTTCGTGTACACAGTAGCTTCGGTAGCTCTAATTGTAGGAGGAATGAGCACTGGTTCCCCATACGCCAGAGTAGGAAGTTCAAGGGAAATAATGGCTATACTGTCCTATGAGCCAGTTTTAATCTTATATGCCCTTGCAATCTACTTGCTTACCGGCACTTTCAAACTATCTGCACTGTTAGATGCATCCACTCCTCTGCTGATGTATACGCCTCTTATATTCCTAGCAATGATAGTTGTTCTGAATATAAAATTGAAAAAGTCACCCTTTGACTATTCAACCTCTCACCACGGTCACCAAGAGCTGGTTAAAGGTATGACAACCGAATATTCAGGGCCAGGGTTTGCCACCATTGAGATTGCACACTTCTATGAATACGTGTTCTTAACTGGACTCATATTCTTATTCTGGGCATCAACCCCAATAATAGGTGTGCTTATAGGTATCATTGCTTACTTGCTTGTAATTGTTATAGACAACATTACTGCAAGAGTATACTGGCAGTGGATGCTCAAACTGAGTTGGTCAGTTCTGCTAATAATTTCGATTGTGAACATAGCATTCCTGTACGTTAGCGGAGCCCAATTAGCTTAAAAAGAGGGACACTTATGAGTTTGGCAAAATCCCCATGGATTATACATGTAAACGTGAACAGTTGCAATGGCTGTGATATTGAAGTAGTAGCTTGTCTTACTCCTCTATATGATGCTGAAAGATTCGGTGTTCTAAACATCGGTACTCCCAAGCAAGCTGATATAATGGTAGTTACAGGCTCAGTGAATTATAAAAGTGTAAATGTGCTTAAAAACATTTACAACCAGATTCCTGATCCAAAAGTCGTTTTAGCTGTAGGCGCCTGTGCATCTACAGGTGGAATATTCCACGATTGCTATAATGTGATAGGTGGAGTAGACCAGGTCATACCTGTAGATGCATATGTTCCCGGATGCTGCCCAAGGCCTGAAGCCATACTTGATGGCGTAGTAGCAGCACTTTCAATACTTGAAGAGAAGAAGAAAGGGAATATCAAAGGAAAGGAAGTAAAATTGAAAGGAAACGAGGTGCCATCCAATGCCTGATAATGTGATTCAAAACATAACAGAAATTAAAAGCATGCCAGAAGTGCTAAAAGCTGTTGAGGGTATGAAAAGTGATGGCTATCGATACGTTACTATGATATGCCTGAAAGCTAACGAAGGCCATGAGTTAATATATGTCTTCGAGAAAGATGACAAACTAAAGCACCTGAGGTACTTTGTAAAACCCGGTGAGAAACCCAAGAGTGTATCAGGTATTTACCTATGTGCACTTTTGATTGAGAATGAGTACCAGGATCTCTTCGGATTGACCTTCGAAGGTTTAGCAATCGACTATAAGGGCCACCTTTACTTAACGCCAAACAGTCCAAAAACTCCTTTGGCTTAAAGCATTTGAGAGGAGAATCACATGACAACCGTAATACCTTTTGGTCCTCAGCACCCCGTTTTACCCGAACCAGTTTCGCTAAAACTCGAGATTGACAACGATGTTGTTGTTGGAGTACTTCCTTCATTGGGCTACGTACACAGAGGGCTTGAGAAATTCATAGACACAAAGGACTACAACCAAACGATGTACATCTGCGAAAGAATTTGTGGAATCTGCAGTGGCATCCACGGTATAACTTATTCAAGGGCAGTCGAAAAACTCTTCGATGTCGAAATCCCTGAAAGAGCTCAGTATTTAAGAGTAATAAATAGTGAACTCTGCAGAATTCACAGTCACCTTCTCTGGCTTGGCCTGTTCGCAGATGGTTTCGGATTTGAAAGTCTCTTTTATGAGTGCTGGAAGTACAGAGAAGATGTACTGGATTTGTTAGAGAGATTCACTGGAAACAGAGTTATACACTCCATGTCCAAAGTTGGAGGAGCTTCCAGAGATTTGACTAAAGAACAGATTGATCAGATTCTGAAGACTCTTGATGACCTGGAACCCAAAGTCAAAAATATAGAAAAAGTGTTTGTAAACAATTACACCGTAAAGAAAAGGCTTGTGGGATTAGGTGTAATGTCAAAGCAGCTTGCATATGAGGCAGGAACTGCTGGTCCTACACTAAGAGGAAGCGGTAATGCTGTTGATGTGAGAAATACCGCAGACTGGGATATCTACAGGGATCTCGGTTTTAAGACAGCTACCGAAAAAGAAGGAGATTGTTACGGCAGAACCAAAGTAAGAATCGATGAAATATACGAATCTATTAAGCTGGTAAGGAATGCAATTTCCAAGCTGCCTGATGGTGAGATTGCAACACGTGTAAAGGGTTTCCCTACTGGTGAGGCGATTATGAGAGCAGAGCAGCCCAGAGGTGAAGTTGTATACTATGTGAAAGGTAATGGTACCAAAAACCTGGAGAGACTTAAAGTAAGGACACCTACCTTTGCAAACATACCTTCACTGTTACTTATGTTACCAGGCGTCAAACTCGCTGATGTGCCTATAGTTGTACTTACTATAGATCCCTGCATTAGCTGCACTGAAAGATAAAAAGAAGGGTGATATTAATGGGCATGTTAAACCTTGTATTAGCAAATGTTTCTCGTAAACCTGCTACCAGACTTTATCCCTTCGAGGTAAGGGCACCTTTTAAAGAGTTCAAAGGAAGAATCGTTTTCAACCCTGATAACTGTATTCTCTGCGGACTATGTCAAAAGAAATGTCCACCTGATGCAATAACAGTTACTAAGGCAGACAAAACATGGGAACTCAATGTATTTAGATGCATTATGTGCACTGAATGCGTTAATGGGTGCCCAAAAGATTGTATATCAATCTCTAATGAAAGAGCAAAGACTGGTGCTAAAGAATTTATAAAAATAGTGGTTCCAAAAGTAGACACTCCAAAAGCAGCACCTTCAAAATAAGAATTTAATATTTAATTAATTCTTTTTTGATCCTGCTTTTAATTTTTTTCAATTTTTATTACTGAAAAACAATACTTAATGTTCTCCGATCTAAGTATGGCATCTAAGGGAATCCTCTAGAGGGATTCCTTTAAAAAGCCATTCAGGCAGAAAAAGCGTTTTCTCTTAATTTCTAGTTTTCTTTTAATTTCTATTTTTATTGATTTCTGTATCTATCAACACTGCCGATTTTGAAAGTGTCTTAATTGTTTTCTTTTAATTTCTATTTTTATTGATTTCTTTACTTTGTTTGCCTCACAAGATCTTTCTCTCTACCTCAGTTCCCACTTCAGTCCCCACAGCATCATCTTTCTTTTCTTCGTGCTTTACGAGTACTTTTTTAAGATAAAATCGTAAATATTTTTGCCATAAACGCTTGTCAGCTAATCTGAGAAATAGCTGCTATGAGCATAGTAATGGCAATGGATTCGGGAATCTACCTTTTCTAGCTTATTAATTTTATCTAGGAAACAGTTATAAAAACTCTTAGTTAGAAAGTTTAACTTTGTTTATTTTCCTTAAAAAGTGTCTTCATTCCTGCCGAATCCAGGCCATAGGAATGTCAGCTTCCAGTTCTCCGGCTTTGCCAGAAATTCGCTTTTCAAGCCTACCTTCAGCCCTGAAACCAAATTTTTTGTAAAATCTTATGGCTTTTTGATTGCTTTCCTTTGCAATGAGTTCAACTCTGAGGATCTCAGGATGCTTTGATTTTATTTCTTTAAAAAGGGTTCGAAAGAGCAATGATCCTATCCCTTTACCCTGATAGTCTGGATGCACAGCTATTGTAAGGTCGCTGAAAAGATGCGAAAAAACCCTTATACCCGGGCTGCAAGTGTGAACTTCCGCGATCAGGAATTCAGGATTTGAAGGATCTTCAATTGTCAGAATGATTCCTGTCTCATGACATCTCTCAATAAAGTTTCGGACATAAGCTTCAGTGACCTCATCGGCTTGCCTTGCGATCCCGCCTGAGTGGGATGCAACAGCCTTATAAAGTACCATGATTTTATGCAGATCCGAAAGTTTTGCTCCTCTGACGCTGTATTCCAGTTGCATTTTACCCAACCCCTTTTAAGAAAAAAATCAACATGACAATATTAAAACATATCCCTATACATGTCAGGAGACTAAGAAAGTTGCCTCAAGTCAGACCTTATTCGGAAATTTCTGGAATTAATAGAAATTACAAACAATATAGGAACTGAGTGAGAGTAAGGAATCCGATGATTACTCAGGTAAAATTCCAGAAAAACTATTAAGAGCCAGAAAATTAGTTAAGCTTTTATTCTTTCCTCTAGCATGTTAATATTGAAAGAATGAAAAGATGAACAGGAGATGCTGGTTAACGAGTAGACTTCCTTTTCCCAATACAGGTCCGGAGATTAATTTTGATAAACAGTGGGCTTTTGAAATTGCTTACTTTACTCAGCATGTAGGGACTGATATCAGGAAGCTCGGGGATCTTCTAAATGCTAGGGATTATGTCGAGTCGCGCCTCTTGGTATCAGAAATGAAACAGAGAGCAGAGTACGAAAAAACTGTCCAGCCTGACTTCAGGACTTCGGGTGATCTTGTAAAGGCCCGCAAGCTGTTCAACAGCTTTCTGGATGAGTGCGTTAATTTTGCCGAACTTTTGAGGATCACAACAATCCAGGAAGAAACCGGGTGTGAAGAAATTATGGACAAGCCTGAACAGATCAGAAATTCAATCGATAGACTGAACCTTCTTAAAGAGATGTTGACCGATGAACTTTGTTTTCATGGCTGGTACTAATGAATAGCTAGTATCATAAACTTTATTCACTCTTGTCCAAAAAGTCCTATCTGAAGCCTTATTTTATCTTTAAGCACTGGCTGTAATTCTAAGCATTCTATTAAATCTGCAACTGCGATCTGTATTGTAATTACTGCCCATACATCTAAGGCAATTACTACCTATAAGTCAAATTTTCTGAAAATTGGCAGTGTATGATTTAAGGGTTTTTCCGGATAATGAAAGCTTTTATTATTAAAGATCTCACTAAAAGGGTAGCAAAGAGTTATATATAGGAAAAAGAGTACAGGGTTACTATTCAAGTTAAAGGTTATTTAATCTAATATTATTTAATCTAATAATTCAGTCTGCCTGTATCACAGGGAAGAACTCAAAAAAGCGTCCGGAACTTATCCAAGAAAATCTAATTTTGCTGTATAAGTTTTATGTATATCGGTTTGAATTTCCCTGGTCCTTAGGCACCTTCTCGCATTCCCGGGGATATTAACCATTTATACGGCGTGTTTACCTGTTTTTAGCTGGTATCATGTACCGGTTTTGATAAGTGGCCTCTTCCGCAAAGGATACTGCCGGGTATGCGGCAGAGTATATATGTAGCAGACCTGCAAGTTGCACGATCTGTAAAAATTGTCAATATTTGAGTGAGTACATGGAAAAACTAGCAAAATTTAAGGCATTGGGGCTTTCAGACAGTACGTTAAAAGCCCTAAAAAAGAAAGGGTTTGAAGAACCAACCCCAATTCAGGAAAAGGTCATCCCGCTTTTTTTGAAAGGAGAATGTGATATTATAGGGCAAGCTCAGACAGGAACCGGGAAAACAACGGCTTTCGGAGCCCCCATTATAGAAAAAATTCCGGAGAAATCAGGAAAGGTGCAGGCAATAGTCCTGACCCCTACTAGAGAACTGGCAATCCAGGTTTCAGAAGAACTCAATTCCCTGAAAGGGGATAAGAAGTTGCACATCGTTCCAATTTATGGGGGACAGTCCATGACCCAGCAGCTCAGGATGCTGAAAAGTGGAGTTGACATCGTTGTGGGAACTCCGGGAAGGGTCATTGACCACCTTGAGAGGAAGAGTTTGAACCTTGAGGACATTGGATATTTTGTGCTAGATGAAGCCGACGAAATGCTTAACATGGGCTTTATTGACGATATTAAGGAAATTCTAAAGGCAACCGGGCCTGATAAGCGAATGCTTTTCTTTTCAGCTACAATGCCAAAACCGATCCTTGGGATCATCAAGAAATATATGAAGAATTATGAGCATGTTGCCATTGATAAAGAAGAGCTTGATGCAAACCTCACCGAGCAGATTTATTTCGAAGTCCGGGAAAATGACAAATTCGAAGCTCTGTGCAGAATTATCGATATTGAAGATGAATTCTACGGGCTTGTATTCTGCAGAACAAAAACTGATACTGCCCAGCTCGCCCAGAAGCTTGGAGATCGGGGTTATGCAGCCGATGCCCTGCACGGCGACCTTTCCCAGCATGAAAGGGAGAAAATTCTTAACAGGTTCAGAAAACAAAAAATAAACATCCTCGCAGCAACCGATGTTGCAGCTCGGGGTATCGATATCATGGATCTGACCCATGTAATCAACTATTCCCTGCCTCAAGACCCTGAATCCTACGTGCACAGGATAGGAAGAACAGGTCGAGCAGGAAAGCAGGGAACTGCAATCACTTTTGTTACATCCACGGAATACAGGCGGCTCACCTACATAAAAAAGACATCAAAGTCCGAAATGAAGAGAGGGCGGATTCCCGAGATAAAAGATGTAATAAAAGCCAAGAGGGCAAGAGTAAAAGCCGAACTCGAGGAGACTATAAAATCAGAGGAATATGGCGACTGCCTTGAGATGAGTGAAAAGCTTCTTGAGGAATACCCAGCTGAAAAGATCCTGGCTGCTCTCCTGAAGTATTCTTTTAAGGAAATGTTCGATGAAAGCATGTATGCAGAGATCTCCGGAAGTTCATATGTCGATCGGAAAGGCAAAACCAGGCTTTTCATCGCAATTGGGAAAGCCGACGGCATGACTCCTGAGAAGCTGTGCGAGTTCCTACAGGAAGAAACAGGAGAAAGCGACCTGAAAATAAGGGATGCAGAAATTTTCCCTCACTTTTCCTTCGTAACCTTACCCTTTGCCCAGGCTTCAGCCTTGCTCGAAATCTTCAAAGACAAAAAGAGAGGCCGAAAGCCCTTTGTGGAACTTGCCCAGAAATCAAAGGGAAGAAGCTCAAAGAATGCTGGCGAATATCGCAGTGGAACTCGTAACGGCTATCGGAATGATTCTCGGAATGATTCTCAAAGTGATTCTCGCAATACGAATAGAAGAGATTATACGAGAGATACACGAACTGCGAAGAAAAAATACTCTTCATATTAATTTTATTCCTTTTTCAGGAGCTCTGGGGCTTCAAGGCTTCAGAGGTTCCTACAAATTATGAGGGTATAGTTTACCGGGGTTTATCACCTTTTTTCCGATTTATGTTGAATCATAATAGACCAATTTTGTCTAAGTTAAATAATTACTGACACTCTTGGTAAGTATTAAAATTCTTATTTTCCCAAATAAGTTTTTATTCCTACTAAAATAACAAATATGCCGAAAGCCTTCCTTAATACCTCAAGTGGAAGCATGTTTGCTAATTGTGCTCCGAATTTGGCACTAATAACCATAGCAATACAGATGACTATACCTGCATATACGTCAGTATATCCTCTTTTATAATACTCAAGAAATGCAAGTATGCCAACAGGTGGAAGCAGTGCGATTAGAGAAGTTCCCTGTGCCTTTAATTGAGAAAATCCTTGTAAAAAGATTAGTGCAGGAATAATTATAACCCCACCACCAATCCCAAATAATCCGCTTAAAATACCTGCTGCAGCACCAATCAGTAAATAAATTATTAAGTCTTCCATAAAGCTATACACTCCGCATATCTAAAGAAATATTGTTAAATCTAAAACAAACAATGTTTTAAATTTTCAGATATTTCTGTTGTAATATTGAAATGACGATAAGGTTAAGACCATCATTTTATTTTTTTTATGTTTATCGGTTCAAATTATATGGTTCAAAATTATGTATTACTTAAGGTGATTGACCTAATAAATCAATAGCATTAAACCTTCAATCATATAAGATATGCATAACAGTATTGAATGCTGCTGATTCCACGCTGTTACAACTTTTTTAGGGTATGCAGTCTTTCTGAGTAAACAACCTTTAATAAGAAATGTTTCAGACAAGGTTGAAATGGAAACTGCGTGAGAGCTTATACATTCCGGCATTACCCCCAGATAACTATAATCGGTTCACCGAGTCAAAAGTATCAAAAGAATCCAAAGCACGCTAAAAAATAAGAAAGAAATAAAATCAGTCAAAGTCAAGCTGAATTATCTCAACATTAAGGTTTGCAATCTCAAGTATTGCAACTGTTGACTTTCCGGAAAGCACACCTGAAGATTCCCCTGGATTTATAACAGGAACCCCTTCTATTATTTTGACATCTGGATCATGGGTATGACCCCGGACTACTACATCAAAATCTCCTGATTTGGCAAGCGCTTTGACCAGGGCCTCATTTGTCCCATGAAGAAGGGCAATATGCAGTCCGTCAATTATCAGATCTCCAAAATTTCCACAGGAGGTAGCTCCTATTTCCTCAAACCATTTTGTAAGTGTTACTTTATCTCCATCATTGTTTCCGAATACAAAGTAAAGTTTTGGCTCCAATTCCTTAAAGGCTCTTGCAGTAAATGGAGAAACGATATCTCCGGCATGTAGCACGGCTTTTACCTTTTTTTCATTAAAAAGTTTTACCGCTTTCCGGATAGCATTCATGTTGTCGTGTGAGTCCGAAATAATTCCAATCAAGTATTCCCACCTCTTCGATTAGCTTTCCCTATTCAATATATAGTGCTGTTTGCTAAAAAGAATTCGGTAAAACAGATTTTTTAGAGCCTTCTCCAAGAATTGAAATTTTATAAGTAGAGTTCTTGAATTAGGTTTTAGAGCAGTAGTTTTTAAATTTAAGGCTTAAATTTAAACCTTAATTGGAGCTACCGTTCCCACTTACACTTGGAATTAATCTGGAGCAACACATATTCACAAGCCGATTCTTGAGACCCATTAAGAAGACAGCTACGTTTAAATATGAGTTGCCAATATTATTGGAGTATTCTCTGGAGAATATCCCAAGAATCTTTGAAGAATAAACTTCGGTAATCCTAAAAAGTAAACTCAATAAAATTTCCTGTTGAAATTTGACAACAATCTTTATTTCTTTTGATTTTAATTCGTGAGTTAAAATCGTGAGTTATATAACGTTTAACTAGTGAGTAAAAATGAAAGCTATAACCCTCCTGAGTAGCGGGCTTGATTCAGTTGCGGCTCTCGCAATCGCAGCGGAAGATCTTGACATTGAGATGGCTATTACTTTTGATTATGGACAGAGGGCAAGAGAGAGGGAAATTGAGTACTCACAAAAGGTATGCGAATATTTCGGAATTGAACACAGGATCATAAAACTGGACTGGCTTTCGGAAATAACTTCTACCTCTCTAGTTAACAGGGATGTTGAAGTCCCATCCTTATCGCTTGAGGACATTGACAAAGCGGCCCCTTCAGAAATTACAGACTCCTCAGCAAAAGCTGTCTGGGTTCCTAACCGAAACGGGGTAATGCTCAATATTACAGGAAGCTTTGCCGAAAGCAGGGGATGTGATTACCTTGTAGTAGGCTTTAATGGGGAAGAGGCAGGCACTTTCCCTGACAATTCTCTTGCCTACGTGCAGGCAATGGACAGAGCTTTTTCTTACTCCACTCAAAATGGGGTAAAAATACTAGCTCCTCTAATCGAACTTGGAAAAACCGAAATCGTTAGAAGAGCTCTCGAAGCAAAAGCTCCTCTTGAGTACAGCTGGAGTTGCTATCAAGGAGGAAAAATTCCCTGCGGAAAATGCGAAAGCTGCGTGCGCAGGGCACGTGCGTTTAAGAACGCAGGTGTAAAAGACCCTCTTCTGGAGAGGCTTGGACTCTGATCTAAAAAATTCGGATCAGATGTCGATAAAGTACATTAAAGAATTACAGAAAAACTTGCAGAGAGAATTCTATGAAATGCATTGTTTTACCTGAGAAATTTGATTATGACGGGAGCCAGATTTCCTCTCTCTGGGCCTACAACAGTTTTGGAGTTCAAGAAGACTCGGTTGTAGTTTTTAGAGGAGCCTGCGACGTAAAAATCGAGCACATGATCGACCTTGAAGACCGACGAGCAAACGAATCAATCTGGTCCGAAGATATGGTAAGTTTCATTATAGAACACTTTGATTCTACGGACCTGAAACTTATCTATGCGCGGCAGCGTCTTTTTACAGCTCTTGTAAGAGAACACCTTGCAGATCTCGGAGTGAAGACAACACGGGAAGGAGATGATCTTTTCCTGAAAGGAAAGAAACTGACAGTCTCGATTGCCAGTACCTCTGCAGTTTCCCAGAAGATCCACTTCGGTATCAATGTCTCTCATGACATATACGGAAATCTGAAAGAGGCCGGGATAGGAGAAGACAAAATGGTTGCAAGCTTCATGCAGGCTGTAGGAGAAGCCTACGTCCGCGAGTTTGAAGATATAGAAAAAGACCTGAGAAAGTCCAGGCCTCTGGGGGTTGTATAATGGCATCTTCGGATTTTATGTCGGCCCCTATAAGGGAGGTTTTCTGTTCTGTGCAGGGCGAGGGTCCGTATGTAGGAGCAAGGCAGGCTTTTGTCCGCTTTTCTGGCTGCAACCTCAATTGCAATTACTGTGATACGGACTTTGCAAACCCCGGAACATGTGATTATGAACAGGTTGAAGGGAGCGGAAGTTTTGAGAAAATTAAAAACCCTGTGAGTATCGGCCAGCTCGAAGCTATAATGAAGCCTTTCAAAAAGCTCCATTCAGTCTCCCTGACAGGAGGAGAACCTCTTCTGCATGCGGATTTCATAGATAAGTTGAATTTAGACTCGCCGCTTTACCTTGAGTCCAATATGACCCTTCCTGAGCAGGCCAGAAAGCTTACTGAAAAGGTAACTTACGTGTCTGGCGACTTCAAACTTCCCGAATCACTCCGGGGTATAGGATCTGAAGTCCGGGAAGCACATATGGAAAATACTGTAGAGTGCTTCAGGCTGCTGAGAAAAAACCATTCAAGGGATTGCTTTTGCAAGATTGTTGTAGATAGCAACACAGAATTAGAAACTGTAACTCCAGCCGTGGAAGCTATAGCCCCTTACGTATCCTGTGTAATCCTCCAGCCTGAAACCCCTATTGGACGCGATGTAATGAATCCGCAATCTATACAGGCATCCGTACAGAATATTATGGGACTGCAGAAAAACCTGCTTGAAATCATAGACACACGAGTTATCCCCCAGACTCACAGGATGTGGGGTTGTCTATAATCGGAATTAAAGAAAACAAAGAACGCACTGAAGTGCCGAAATAAAAGCTTGAAAAACATTTTATTGAAAACGGAGTGTATCAGATGACAAAAATGAGATTAGGTGTTATTGACTACATTGATAGTGCACATTACCTTCCAGGGCACGGAAAATGCGGAAGAGTACACGGTCATACTTATAAAATTGAAGTTCTAGTAGAAGGAGAAGTTAGGGAAAATGGAATGGTCATCGACTTTTACGATCTGAAGAAGGGAATCAAGGAAACTCTTAAAGAATACGACCATATCCTGTTAAATGAAATCCTTGAATTTCCAAGTTCCGAACACCTCTGCCAGCATATTCACTCACGCCTACTGGAGAGATTTGGCTTTCCGCTTCAGGTCAGGGTTTGGGAAGGAGAAGGCAAATGGTGCGAAATGGACAATTTCTCTGAATAAGGAAAACTGAAAACGTTTATCCTGAGAATTTTTAGAATATTTATAATCATTCCCGCAACTTTTTCCGGAAATTTCTTTGAGATTTGAGTTCATTGAGATATTAATTCATTGAGATTGTTATCTTATGCTGGGTTTTTATATGTTTAAAGATATTTTAATATGAATATTAATTTTGAAACTGCAGGAACCTAAGGAAGGATACTAAAATTCTCCTAGATTCCAGAATGATTCAAAATGTATATCAAGGGGTGTATCGTAAATTGGGGTAGACATCCTGAAATCCCCTGTATTGAGGTTCTATTATACTTTTAAACTCCGAATGGAGGAGAACATATTTGCCAGAAGAAAACAATCCTATAACTGAGATCAACAGCCCCAAATTTGAAGAGGAGCTCCTGAGAAAAATTGCCGACCATCCCTGCTATGACAGGAAAGCCCAGCATAAGTACGGGAGAATTCACCTGGCTGTGGCTCCTTCATGTAATATCCAATGTAATTTCTGCGTCAGGGAGTTTGACTGCGTAAATGAAAGCCGCCCAGGGGTTACGAGTAAGGTTCTTACTCCGCAGGAAGCCCTTGAAAAGACAAGGCAGGTCCTAAATGACTATCCTTTTATCAAGGTTGTCGGAATTGCAGGCCCTGGCGACCCTCTTGCCAATAAAGAGACCTTTGAGACCTTTGAACTGATAAAAAAAGAGTTTCCGGAACTTACACTATGTATGAGTACAAACGGGGTCCTGCTTCCCGAAAAGCTGAATGACATTTTGCGCGTAGGAGTCTCTACATTAACGGTAACACTAAACGCAATCGACCCAGAGATTCAGGCAAAAATCGTGGATCATGTAATTTATCATGGAAAGATCTACAAGGGAATCGAAGGCGCGAAAATCCAAATAAAGAACCAGCTTGAGGGCATCAAAGCAGCTGTAGACGCAGGAATTGTAGTCAAAGTAAATACCGTGCTCATCCCTGGCATTAATGACAAACATGTGGTTGAGATTGCCAGAAAAGTCAATGAACTCGGGGTCTATATAATGAATATCATGCCCCTTATTAACCAGGGAGCTTTTGCAAACATTGAGCCACCTACTGCAGAAGAAAGAAAAGCTGCCCAGCAGGCGTGTGAACCTTATGTCTTGCAGATGCGCCACTGCAGGCAGTGCAGAGCTGATGCTTACGGACTCCTTGCTCAGGATATGTCGCAGATGAGCGAAGAGCGTAGAAAACTAATAAAAATCCAGACAAAAGAGGATATTGAAAGAGCAAGAAAAATCCTTAAGGAAAACGGAAAGCAAAAAGCTTGAAATAAGCAGGGATTCTCAGTCTAAGAATTACATTCCAATAGGAGGAGTAATTTTTAGCTCCAGAATTGAAAAACACTTTTAACTAAGAGTTCAGGATCAAATGAAAAGACGGAGTAGAGTTACTCCGCTTCTCATATCCATTTTAAAAACGTGCCTTAAATTCTACTTATAATATTAATCAATTGTGATTGCGTTGTTTGGGCAGGCGTCTTCACATGCACCGCAATCAAGGCATTCGTTTTCATCAACAACTGCAATATCATCATTGAGAGAAATTGCAGCTGCTGGGCATTCATCTACACAAGTTCCACAGCCTGTACAGGAATCGGCATCAACTTTTGCTACCATTTTTGTCAATCCTTTTTATTAGTATATAATTTTTATATATTAGAAATTGTATTAGATTGCCTTAATAGGATAGATATATTTAATAAAAAGCTGTCGCTTCTTTTTTGTAAAACAAGAATAAAAAAGATAAAGGATTAACGGAATATGTACTCACAAAATATCTCAGGATTCTTTCACAGGAGAAGGTTCGTAATCTATCTGAGGTTATCGATAGCTTACTAATAAGGTTATCTGTATTACTGATATTTATCTGTATTACTGATATATTTCCATATTCGTACTACTGATTACTTATATGTGTTTATTGTCATACTTGTATTTATAGAATTGAAATTCTCATATCATACTATATTAAAATATTCTTATTTATACTACTGTAATAGTTTTATTTATTTAAAAACAAAAGGAAGCTTGACATTGAACCTTGAAGAGCTCGCAGAAAGGATAAAAAACTTCGAAGGGGTTACCCGAAAAAAGCAGATTGAGGGCATTGTTTCTATTTTCGAAGCCGTCCGTCCAGAGTATCAGAACGCGATCGTTGATTTTGGAGACGATGCGGCAGTTATCGATATCGGAGGAGACGATGTTATCCTCTTTGCAGCAGATGGTATCTGGGGAAGGCTACTGGATGCCAGTCCTTGGTGGGCAGGCTATGGAGCTGTAGTAGTTAATGTAAACGATATAGCAGCAATGGGAGGTAAGCCTCTTGCTATGGTAGATATCGCTTCCTCGAACTCCGAGATGGCCTGTAAGGAACTCATGGAAGGTTTGGCTGAAGGGGTCAGGAAGTTCGGGGTTCCGGTTGTAGGCGGGCACGTCCATCCTGATACTGAGTATAATTCCATTTCCGTTGCTATTATCGGGATAGTGAAGAAAGATTGTGTTATCCGGAGTGATACCGCTCGACCCGGAGACTTTGTTATTGCAGCTTATGATATGGATGGAAAAATAGGGCCAAATTCACCTTATAGCTGGGATACTACATCGTTTAAAGCCCCGGCAGTGATCAGGCAGAGCTATCTTGTAACCCAGGAAATTGCGACACGAAAACTTGCTACTGCAGGTAAAGACATAAGTAATCCCGGGCTTATAGGGACACTTGGGATGCTTTGTGAAACAAGCAGAGTTGGCGCAGCTGTAGACCTTGAAAAAGTCCCGAAACCTGACAACGTGGATTTTGAACAATGGCTAAAAGTACACCCCGGAACAGGCTACGTATTTACAGCAGATCCGGAAAAGGCCGAAGAATGCATAAAGGTTTTTGAAGAAGCTGGGCTTACAGCTGCCATTATCGGAAAAATTGAAGCTGGCTCTAAACTCGATATGTATGATAAAACAGATAGAGTTACGGTATTTGATTTCTCAAGGGAAAGCATTACAGGCATATGTTCCGAATAATCGGAACCTTCCTGCCCGTATTTTCTTTTTAATACCTTTTATCTCATGACATTTTTTATCTTTTAAGTTTAATCTTTTAAGTTTAATCTTTTAAGTTTAATCTTTTAAAATTTAATTCTTTAAGTTTATCTCTGCGTTTTCTTCAAAAAAGATTAATTTATTGTTTTTTTCAATCCGGAATTTTTTGTTCTCCAGGTTACTGGCCTGAAGAAATTTAACCGGATTGAGAAAGCTTAAAGTGATTACTTGAGATTTAACCGAATTTAGAAAATTTAACGGGTTACTGGCCTTCTATCCAGGCTTTCATTTCTTCATAGAGGAATTTCTCAGCAGCCTGAACCTTTTCCAGAGGACCACGGAGAACCAGTAGTTCTCTTTCTTCACTGTTTGCTACGCCTACGAACATCTTCCTAGTTACAGGCTCAAGTCCGAACTCTTCAACAATGTCGTAAATAATAGACACAACGGTGCCTGGAGGGATTATAAGGTCATAGAGTTCTTCAATTTTCAGATCACCGCATTCTTTATCCTTTTCTTTCTCAAGTTGCTTTGCGGCAACTAATTCTTCCAGATTAAGTGTCTTATGCATCCTGGGATCACCTTTATAATTCTTTTGCTTATAATTTCTATCAATTTCTTATAGCTTCTATAAAAGAGAAGCAGATTTAGTCAGACAGGTTTTTGTTTGCTCATTGTTAAAGCAGTGAATTAAATAATCAAATTAAATGGTCAGATATGTCAGGCAGTTAATCAGGCTTCTGTTTGTATCAACTTATGATAGGTATAATCATATTTATGATTGATTCTTGCGAGCATTATCTATTTCGGGGTTGAATATTCAACTAATAAAACTATCGTGAAACTATACAATTATGCCACAAAACTCAATAAGTTAGATTACAATTCGATCTTTAATTTCATACTAATCTCTGAAATTGAAACTCTAGATAAAGCTACAGAAAAAATAGAGAAACTGTGGCTAATATCAGGTAAAATATTATATATCTCGAATAAAATGGAACTCTCTTAAAGAGAATATAGGGGAAATCCGCATTCAAATTTGTGTGGTATTGATTGAATTTATTCAAATTCATATTAAATTAATGACCAATGTTAAATATTAGCAGAACTGAATTATTAGAGATATATTATAGAAAATCGTGTCTTTTCCTTACTTGACAAAATGTACTGGAGTGTAACGAAATGCGCTAGATGTAAGGAAAATGTACTGGAATATTGGAAATATAATGGTAAGTAAGGGAATGTAAGGGAAAGGTTCTAAGCAAATCGATTCTAAGCAAACTTTATCTGAGATGAAAATCTCTTATAGATGAAAATCTCTTATAAGAGGATAGCAATGCAGCAGTATAAATTGAAGCGTGGTTTTAAGCCTGATGTTGACAGGATTTACTCTGTAATGACAGAGTGTTTTCCCGGGGAAATCTCCAGAAATGAAGGAGTCCTTGAGACCTCCTTTGGAGCAATGTCAAAGATAAAAGTCTGGATTGAGAATAAAATGCTCTCTGTGGACACAGTTTCCGATAAAACCGTAAATGATAATGAAATTGTCCTGCAGACTAATAAGGCCTTCAGGGATTTCCTATATAAGGCGACTGGATATACGGCAAAAGAGCGCATAAAGAATGCCAAGAAAGAAGTCGGAGGGGAGTAAAACTCCTAACGACTTAATCCTGTTTTGAAATTTTTACCACCTGGCATCCCTACCTTGAGGTATCTTTTTGAGTGGCGATTTTCTAGACAAATTGAAGAGCTTTGAGATTCCCACCTGCCTGCGTGTCTGCTGCGGAACCGACGGCTCTGTGACTTTCCTGCTGGAGATAATGACCCGAAAGCCGGTAAGTGTAATAACTGAGTCCCAGTATACCGTTAAGGCTGACAAAGCGATGGCTGCCCTTCTTGGCGTGGAAGAAGGCAGTGAGGTAAACGACAGGGTAGTCCGGCTCTCCGCAGGGGGCACGACTTTTGTTTATGCAAGATCCCTTTCTCCTTTGGAACGCATGCCTGATACAATGAGAGAACAGCTCATGCGGGCGGACATCCCGATTGGTCGGATTCTGCGCAGCCATAACCTTGAGACAAGGCGCGACATGGGTGAGCTCGAAATTCTGGAGGGAGAACCAACCTTCTGCGGCATACCTATCCTTTCCCGCTCCTATAAGATCGTCCACAACAACTACATTCTCATGTGGATCAACGAGCGCTTCCCGATCGATGACCGTTGGAATTTATAAAGGAAATCTCAGGAAATGACAAGCTAAGCAATAAAATCGGAACAAAATGACCTTTTTCAAGCAAGTTTCCTCAATTTATTTAAAATGAAGCTGTATCTTTTTTAGCAGTTTGGAGAAAAATCTCCATTTTTCTTGCTGTCAGTCGAAACCTTTATATCTCTGCTGTGATATTTTGGAGATGCTCTTAGAGCAACAGTGCCTTGGTGGCTTAGGGGTATAGCGCGTCCTTGGTAAGGACGAGGTCGCGGGTTCAAATCCCGCCCGAGGCTTTTTACTTTTTTAATTTATCTTTTAATCTCTTATATATTTTAGATTCAAAGCTTATTTTTGCAGAAGATATTTGGGTGATAGTGATCATTTTAGATTAAACATTTTTTCATTTTTATAGAATCTTTCCATATCAGTGTTAAAACTAAGATATTAAGATATAGAATGCTAATTTTGGACAATAGATATGCATTTAGAATTTCCTCAATTAAGGTACCTCTAAAAACAAATTTTTTAGAGAAATAATCCATAATAATCTTTTAAATAGATAAATGATCGAGATTAAAACTTTGTTTATTCACGATTTATGTTTATTTGTAACTAAGGCATTTAATGTCATTTTCATTCATACAAAATTCAATTTTGAAGGCGAGGGAAAAACGATATTTAATCAATTAATTGAAGCATTTAAGCTCTCTAAATGGCAAATAAATTGTTTAATGAATGTACCTTAATTGGGGAAGTACTGACATTATATTTAATTGGGTAAATAAGGCTTAATACTCCTTAAAAACTAAACAAGAAAGAATGAATTCTTTACATATCTTTTTCAATCTTGAATGCCTAAGCCTGTCTAGGTCATTATTGCTATTTGAAACAGCCTAAATAATATTGTTTGACATAGATGATGTAAGTCTGGTTTGTCTAAGAAAATTCTTATTATTAAAAATACGCTCTAATATGTGCAAAACATAAAAGTGTAGGGTAAATAAGAGGTAATGGGCGGGGAAGGATAACCCCGCCTTGGCTTGAGTGGGGTCAGGGAGCAAATAAGACCTGACCCCGATGATGGCAGACCAAACCTAGGAAATAGGTCTGCATACTAATATCACTGTTCAAAATATTTAAGCGTTTTTACTATCTGCTTTTCAGAAACATTAGGATTCATTTTGTTTGTTGGAACGCTAGTTAAGTAGCGTGAATGATCTCAATGAAGATGTAGAAACATTTTCTTTTTTACGTTTATGATAATTCAGGCTTAAAAGTTCCGGAAGCATCTAGACCTTCAATCATTAAAAAAATATTCATTCTTTCTTTAAAATAGTTAAACAAAGCTCATTTTTAGAAAATTTTAATCCAAGTATAAAAACTTAAGTATGTTTTCTAAATATTGAATAATGGAGTTAAAACTCCTGAGTTATAATGTAGAGGTGAATAAAAATGAATAAAACAAAGACTCTATGTAAGATAAGTTTAGTTTCAATAGCTCTAATCTTACTTTTGGTCTCATCTGCGGCATTAGCAGCTACTGAGAATGATACCGGAAACGCCACTATAAAAGATGATTACGTTCCGTCTACAGCCTTGGCAACTGCTGAAAAAAGCGCTTCGCTTCAGACCACTGAAACTAAGATAAGTACCAGCGGATTCGCACACAATCCTGCTATCTACGGTAATAAAATAGTATGGGAAGATCGGTTCGATGGATACGATATCTACATGTATGATCTTTCCAGTAAAAAGGAAACTCAAATAACCACCACTGGGCACTCAGGCATAAATCCTGTCATTTATGGTGATAGAATAGTATACTCTAGCTACGGAGGTTCGGAAATATACATGTATGATCTTACCACTAATAAGGAAACTCAAATAATCACTAGCGGACACGGAGACAATCCTGCAATCTATGGTAACAGGATAGTATGGGAAGATTATCGCAGCGGAAACGCCGATATCTACATGTATGATCTTTCCACTAAAAAGGAAACTCAGATAACCAGCAGTCCAGATGCTCAGACGCATCCTGCGATTTATGGTGACAGGATAGTATGGGAGGATGATGGCGGTGAGGATGATGGTTGGGCAAATCATGGCATCTATATGCACGACATCTCCACTAATAAGAAAATGAAAATTAGTGCCACTGGATCAGCATGGGACCCTGCTATTTACGGTAACAAGATAGTATGGCAATATCAACGCAATGGAAACGGTGATATCTACATGTATGATCTTTCCACTAAAAAGGAAACTCAGATAACTAGCAGTGCAGATTTCCAGGCACGTCCTGCAATCTATGGGAATAGGATAGTGTGGGAGGATGATGGTGGAGATGATGATGGTTGGGCAAATCATGGTATCTATATGCACGACATCTCCACTAATAAGAAAATGAAAATTAGTGCCGGTGGATTAGCATATTGGCCTGCTATTTACGATAACAAAATAGTATGGGGATATTCAATTGATGCTGGAGAAGAAAATATTTACATGGCCACTGTTTCAGAACCGGAACCAATACCACCTGTTGCTGCATTTTCTGCCTCTCCAACTTCTGGAAATGCTCCACTGAAAGTTCAGTTTACTGACAAGAGTGCCAATAGTCCAACTTCCTGGAAATGGAGTTTCGGAGATGGAACATATTCAACAGACCAGAATCCGGCGCACACTTACAACAAACAAGGAAAATATACTATCTCCTTGACTGTAAAGAATGCAAAAGGAAGCAATACGGTTACAAAGTCCAGCCACATAAATGTTGCAGCTCCATTGAAGTCTCCCGTTGCTGCATTTTCTGCCTCTCCAACTTCTGGAAATGCTCCATTGAAAGTTCAGTTTACTGACAAGAGTACAGGAACTCCGACAAAGTGGAAATGGAGTTTCGGGGATGGAACGTATTCAACATCCAAAAATCCCGCACACACATATAGTAAGGCAGGAAAGTATACAGTGTCACTCACATCAAGCAACTCGGCTGGAAGCAACACATTAAAAAAATCAGGTTATATAAATGTTGCAGCTCCATTAAAGGCTCCAGTTGCTGCATTCTCAGCTTCTCCAAGGTCAGGAAAAGCTCCACTGAAAGTTCAGTTTACTGACAAGAGCGCCAATAGTCCAACTTCCTGGAAATGGAGCTTCGGAGATGGAACATATTCAACATCCAAAAATCCTGCACACACATATAATAAGGCAGGAAAGTATACTGTCAAACTGACAGTAAAGAATGCTAAGGGTAGTAATACTAAAACCATATCTGGCTATATTGTAGCCAAAAAATGAATCGAGTAAAATAATTAAAACATCAGGAGGATTAGAGAGGAGTGGGGAGAGCTTTTTAAATCATTTAGTAGAGGGCATTTCATTAGAGGTTCTATTGCAAAAAATTATGAAACGAATTCACTAAAATAAGTAGGAACTTAGAAATATATATTATGCCAGTAAATTCCTTTAAATGAAGCATATGAAGAGGAAATTATCCTATTGAAACGTAAGATGGTACTTAAAGTATGCATTAAGCTACAGATATTTTAAGGAAATGATGGCAGAAAGGAGAATAACAGTCGATCATACAACAATCATGAGATCGGTACATCAATAAGACCCAATGAATGTTTCATGGAGAGTTGATGAGACTTATATAAATGTAAAATGCGAATGGAGATATCTTTACAGAGCAGTTGACTCTGATGGAAACGCAATCTATTTCATGCTAAGTGCAAAATGAAATAGAAAAGCTACAAAGAAATTTCTTAAGAAAGCTTTGAGTTCAAAATACAATGATTCTGAGAAAAACAACAGTTGATAAAAATAAATATTGTCCTCTTGTTATACATGAACTGAAATATGAAAAGAAGTCGTTTTTGTCTAAAAATGTTGAGATTAGACACTTAAAATGTTTGAATAACATTATAGAACAATATGGCAGGCTATTAAGTGGATACTTGCTCCAATGCTAAGCTTTCAGTCTTTTTGTTCTTCAAGTAAGACTTTAAAATGGACTGAAGCTTTGAATTTGATTAAAAAAGGACAAATCAAGAATCTAAACTATTCAGGTTTTGTCACTTATCTATGAAGCATAGACTCAATCATAAAACTCTAAAAATAAAACTACTGATAATCGAAAATAAGAGTGCTACTCTACCTATCATTCATGTTGTCAACTAGTTTTCTGCGGCATTCTATATAAATTAAGGTAAAATAAGAAAAAGTTTAGAGATTAACTTATTCATTTAATCTAGTTCTTCTTCCTCTTCAAGATTCATGAATTCTTCATAACAGGTGATACAGATACATTTATCGTCTGAGGATATTTCTTTAAAGTCTATCTTGGGCCCACCAGGTTTTACGGTTCCCATCCTTAGTATATAGAAGTGCTCGCCTAATTCGACTGGCTGTCCACACCTCGAACATGTAAAGGGTGGATTCTCAACTGAATCAGCTGCACACTCAATGCATATCAGATCGGACTTATCTCCATGAACGTCCTTGAATTTTATTGGTTTCATATCCTGACTAGTATCCACAACCAGCACATCTTCTAGCAATTCCCTACCACAAATATTGCAAAATTCCTTCATTTTGTCGCCCCCTTATTGTGTTTCCTCTATTCTCAAGAGGATTTCTTCCCGAAATTATCTACTAAGCCTTCATATGTTTTTTAGCGTCTCCGCTTTTCACCCCACTTTCCTCCTTTTTTCTTATACTATACTTATATCGAACTAATATTTAAAAATATTTTTATCTAAATATAACCACTTGATGCAGTATTTTCCACATCGAGTTTTCTTTAAATATATCTTGAAATGAACTATGCAGTAGAATACATGATAGTGAAATCCTGTAAAATAAGGGGAATTGAAAATGATAGATGATAAACGCATGATTTTAATTTATTATCATGATGATAATGACGGGTGCTGTGCAGCTGCTGTCGCTGGAAACTACTATGACCGTAATCAATTTGCCATAAAATTTGTTGCTATAAATTATGGTAAAGAATCTTGGAGTGAGGATGAAATAAAGGCAGCCGAAAAAGTATGGCTTGTTGACTTTACCAGCGATAAGATGGATGAATTCGTAAAGGTTTGCGGGCCTAAACTGATCTGGATTGATCATCACAAGACCGCTGTGGAGAAATTTCCGGATCTTTGGTATTCGAGTAGTATTCCAGGCATTCGTTCCCTTGAAAATGCAGCCTGTATACTTACATGGGAGTTCACACATCCTGAGGACATTTCGTCTCCTGTAGCTGTAGCTTATATCGGGGATAAGGATATGTGGAGGTTTGAATATCCTGAGACCAGAGCTTTCAGTGCAGGCTTCAGTCTAATGGTTAAAACCCCTGATAATCCTGTATGGGATCAACTTCTTGGTTTGAATTATGAGAATACTGTAAATAAAATGATATCCCTCGGTGAATTGCTCTTGGAGGCTCAAAATTACAAACTCCAGAAAGCCTTCGATCGTGGTGTAAATTTCACTTTCCATAACTGGAGGGCCAGGCTTGTAAACACTACCGGGAACATCTCCGAGCTTGGAGAATTCATCTACAAGAAACCTGAATATGATATTGCTATTATGTGGCAGGCCGTAGAGGATATGGTAGTATTCAGCCTTAGGTCTGATTCAGAAAATCCTGATTCTCCTGATTGTGCCAAAATTGCTCAGCTTTATGGTGGAGGAGGACATAGGAATGCTGCTGGGTTCCAGAAAAAAAATGTAGACTTTCCACACCTTCTTTTTACATAAATCAAAGCCTTGTAAGTGAAGACATAATCTGTTTTTATATGACATTTTGCTGTCTACGCGTCACTAAGGCAATTATTCTATTTTTGTTTTTTAGTGTGAAGTTTAAAAATCCCTAAGTCCTTGGAACTGTCCAACGACTTCTTTTAGTAATTATCAAAATTTCCAAACTTTGAGGACTTTTGATCCTTCCGTACTATACAAAATCTAATGTGATTTTTTCCAAATATAATTTATTCATATCTGGTATTTTAGAAAAGTATTTATATTTTAAAACTACCATGTTTAATAAAATTAGTCCGTATATGTAAATAATATTACTTGCTATTGACTTGGGGGTTAGTTTATGTTTAAATATATAATTCAGTTCTATAATATGAAAGGCTTGACTAAATGCCCTTTAAAGCAAGGTCTGGTTTATCTAATAAGTAATTTTGAGAAAGTGAAATTTAATCCCCTTTACTGGTTTACCCTGCCAGGTTCTATTCTCTGGTCTGGTGGGTTATACATAGGCTTCTGTTTATTACGGACTTATTCTCTTGGCGAAAGCCTTGCCTTCGGGCCGACGGTTTTGATGGTTATGAGTTCCTTTATAGGGATGGGTATGACTTTTACCGGAATTTTGCTCCACTCTATCTCGGGTTTATTAAGGCATCTACATGAATAAACTGTGAACTCAAAATGACTAATCCTAACTCCAAAAATTTACTCAATAGCTCTTTCCTGTAATGGATTTTTCAGCCACGAATAGCTTTTCAATAGTTTTTTTGCCGCGGATGTTTTCTTCTATGTGTTTTTTTGCCAAATTAAAAATAAAAAGATCATTGACTGAGAAACCTATTGAGTAATTGTGGTTTGAAACTATAAATTTAAGATTTTACAAGTTAAAAATAGTGAAAAAACCGCAATATAAAAGTGAAAAAATCAAAAATTAAGGGTTCTATAAAAGAACCCATTTTTCAGGCCTTTAACCCTTTTCCGTTTTTTAGAGTTTTAACCTGTTAGATTTTACCTTTTATTTTCTACTGATAATTCAGATTCTAACTCTGTTTCCAGAATCCTGAATTTATGTCAGCTTCTGAGTACTTCTCCAGTTATATTGGTGAAGTTCCGGCTGTGCATATGGTCAGTTCTTTCTGGTCTATGCCTACAAGGCCTTTACCTTTTTCATAGGCGCCTGTAAAGAGGAGGTAGTCTCCTGGCTGGAGGTCGAAGGTTGTCAGGGAAAGAGCATCCTGGTTCTTCTCACCTATGCTTATAGTACCGTTGCCTTCTCCAATAATAGTCTGGATTTCGTTTGTAAGTTCACTCTTACTTAACTTGGACTTATAATTTGTGGAGTTAATGCACAGGTCATTGACAAGATCGATATCGTTAACGAAAATTTCTGTTCCGTCTCTCGTTCCGTCGCTGCTGACGCTTATTTCAGCTTTATAAGCCTCTTTCTTTATCAGCATGGCACCGTATGTGTATTCTCCACCAGCGGGTGCATCTTCCAGGCACATCTCAACGTCAAGGTTATCTCCTTCTTCAAATGTGTCAACTGCATCTGTTTCTAGTTTGTAGTTGACTACTTCAAAGGCGGTTGCTGACAGAACTTTCTTTTCGGCGCTGAATTTTTTCTTTTCAGTTTTATCCTTTTTATCTTCGTTGTCAGCAAGTGTTATGAGGATGCCGTAACTCCCTGGTTCAAGACAGTCAAAGGTAAGCGGTCCAGTCAGGTCACCATTCTTATCCAGAGTTGCGCATGTTTTGGTGTAAGAATTCGTGCCCTCGTTAAAAACTTCTTCAAGGCTTTTGCTCTCGTTATCCACAAGGTCAATGGCCTCTTCGATGGAATTCACACCAATTCCTTTGACAAGATAAACATTCACTTCCTGCTTCTTAAAGGCTGAAGGACCATTATAGTCCATTGTCACTTTCTGGTCTTCAGTATAAAATGGATGTGTGGAGTAAGGGTACGTAAATTCCAGTTCAGTGTCTTTCTCCTTGTCTGACTTTGGTTTTGTGTTGGGCTTTATCTCTGGATTTAGTTTCAGTGTAGTTCCGTCCCTCTCCAGGGTATCCGTCCCACAGTAACTAAAGCTAAGAGGTTGTGGAAGCTGGATTTCTTTTCCTCCACTGAGTTGAATCCAGCCACCTTCAGTTTGGCTGTCATCGTGATCTGCAAAAAGAACATTATCTCCATTTTTCTCGATAGATGCAACCCAGAGTCCCTTTTCGGAAACAGCTGCTGATACCGAAATAAGTGCGAAAATGCAGATTAAAACCGCGAAGGTTAATTTACATCTTCTGAGACTTATCTCATTTGTTTCTATTTTTTTCTTCAATAGTTACACCCCTAAATTAACATTTATTGTTTTATCCCGGATTTTTGCTATATATTTTTTACTTTTGTTTATTATCTACTTTATTAATTATTAAGCTTTCATCCGCGAATTTCTTTTTTAATAAATTTCTCTTTTAATTAAATTAATTATCATTCATATATTTTATCTACAAGAGATGTCTACTATTAATATGTATTTATAGTTTATCGAAATACTATTCAAAATATTATATTAATTAATGTATCTAAATCTATTTACTAATTTTTTACGACTTCCTTATTTTCAAATAAACTAAGAATAATATTAATCCAACTAATATTCCTGCTATCCATACTTTCTTCGATTTCGTGTCAAAGGAGCTTCCAATAAATTTCTTTTCATTGGAAGTGTTTTTTTCCTTTACTTTTTCTTCGTTTACTCCATCGGTTGTTTTCCCAGTTTTCTTCTCATTTGTTTCCTCGGCTTTTATATCTCTCGAATTTATTCCCGAAGAAGTTGTTTCCGAAGGCTGTAATTTTATCTGTTTTGTAATATCTCCAACTTTTACTTCAAAATCGCCTGCTGGTATAGACTTAGTATTATATTGATAGCTTAGACTTCCTTCAGAATCTACCTCTATCTCTTGCATGGCTTTTATCTTGAGCTTTACCTCAGAACCAGTTGACTTTCCGTCTATCCTGATCTGATATGTTCCTGGAGGTACAGTTTTCTGGGATACGGTAGCAGTGCCATCTTTTGTCTCTGCACTTTTAGTTAGCCACAGGAGCATCTTTGCTCTCACATTTAAGTCTTCGACTCCTTCCGCTTGCACGGTAAAGCTGTTGTCGAAGCCAGAGGGAATAACTACATTTTCAAGTGTGTACTCGTATTTTCCGTCCTGAACTTCTACCTCTTTTTCAAAGGTTACTACCACTTTTGCCGTCTCACCCTCAAAACCGTTCCCTTTTATCTCCATTATATCCCCCACAGCGGGATTTTCTGGGTCAAGTTCCCAGCTGCTTGAGGCAGATGCTGCTCCGGGAGATATAATCAGGAACAGGCAAACAGAAAGCAAAAACAGTAATCTCAAACTTTCCTTATTCTTAGGGTTTTTGATTAATGTAAGAACGGGCTTTAATATCTTAGTTTCTTCAGGAAGCAATTTTTCTAACCTCTCATCTTGGTATTCTTTTGACTAGAAAGGCTATTGTCCATTGGAATAGGTGTTAATAAAAAACTGTATTATACCTGGACTAATCATAACTAGTCTATACAGATATAAAGACAAATGATAAAACTAGTTTATATATTTTGCTTTTTAATATTTATCACCGTCTGCAGTAAAACATATTTTCGTATTCATGTTTTCGTGTCCGGGTATATGGAGAAAGGGTTGTAACTTTCGACATCCTTTCTCTCAATCTCTTTTTTAAGTTATCCTGTTTTTGTTAAAGCAGGATGGAGATTCTCCATCCTGGCTTTCTGGGTTTATTTTATTGCTTTTACTTCCATTTTCTCAGTACAGCAAGCCCTATCAGGAGTGTTCCTGCAAAACCTAACATGAAGGAGGGAACTTTTGGAGGATTTCTTACCATTTCTGTTAATGTTTTTGCCTTAATGTGCGGCTTGATCTCTTCGAATATGAATGTTTTTGGATTTTCTAGAATGGACTTAATTCCCATTAGCGAAGATACTTTATTTTTCATTAAAGATATGTTATCCCCAATATTATTCTCAGAGCTGGATTTCAAGCCCGATCTGTGTGAGTTTCCATTGGATTCCTTCATCTGTTCCTGGTCTTTATCTCCAAGGCTTGCATTATCTTCTTTTTCACTTGAATTCTGTTCCGTAGAAGAGTTTGCTTCCGAAGGCAGGCTTTCATTATTTTGTTCTTCACTCACATTCTGTTCCGTAGAAGAGTTTATTTCCGAAGGCAGGATTTTTGAAGGCCGTAATTCAATCTGCTTTGTAATGCCTTCGACTTTTACTTCAAAATCTCCAGCCGGTATAGACTTAGTACTATATAGATAGCTTAGACTTCCTTCAGAGTCTATATCTATCTCTTGCATAGCTGTTATTTTGAGTTTTACGTCAGAACCAGTTGCCTTTCCATCGATCCTGATCTGATATTTCCCTGAAGGAACACTTGTTTGGGAAACGGTAGCAGTGCCATCTTTTGCCTTTGCACTTTTAGTTGTCCATATGAGCATCTTTGCTCTTACATTTAAGTCCTCGACTCCTTCTGCTTGCACGGTAAAGCTGTTATAGGAACTGGAGGGAATTACTATATCTTCAAGTATGTACTCATATTTTCCATTCTGAACTTCCACCTCTTTTTCAAAGGTTACTACCACTTTCGCCGTCTCACCCTCAAAACCGTTCCCTTTTATCTCCATTATATCCCCCACAGCAGGATTTTCGGGGATAAATTCCCAGCTGCTTGAGGCAGCTGCTGCTCCGGGAGATATAATCAGGAACAGGAAAACAGAAAGCAAAAACAGTAATCTCAAACTTTCCTTATTTTTAGGGTCTTTGATAAATGTAAAAACTGGCTTTAATATCTTAGTTTCGTCAGGAAGCAATTTTTCTAACCTCTCATCTTGGTATTCTTTTGACTAGAAAGGCTATTGTCCATTGGAATAGATGTTAATAAAGAACTGTATTTTATGCCTGGACTAATTATAAAAATTCTATACAGATATAAAGACAAATGATAAAACTAGTTTATATATTTTGCTTTTTAGTATTTAGGACCGTCTGCAGCAAAACATACCTTCGTATTCAGATTTTTGCATCCAGGCATAGGGAGAAAGGACTGTAACTTTCTACATCCTTTCTCTCAATCTTTTTTTAAAGTTTTCCTGTTTTTGTTAAAACAGGATGGAGAATCTCCATCCTGGCTTTCTGGATTTATTTTATTGCTTTTACTTCCATTTTCTCAGTACAGCAAGCCCTATCAGGAGTGTTCCTGCAAAACCTAAAAGGAAGGAGGGAACTTTTGGTGGATTTTTCACCATTTCTACCAATGAGTTTGCTTGAATGTATGGCTTTACATCCTCCAATATGAATGATTTTGGGTTTTCTAGAATGGACTTAATTCCCATAAGCGGAGAGACTTTGAATTTCAGTGATGAGTTACTATCGAATGTATTTTCTGAGCTGGATCTCACGCCCAATCCATATTTATTTTCAGCGGATATCCTCAACTCTTTCTGGGCTATACCTGCTAGACCTTCACTATTTTCATAGGCGCCTGTAAGAAGCAGATAGTCTCCTGGGGGAAGGTCGAGACTTTTCAGGGAGAGGGTGTCCTGGTTCTTCTCTCCTATACTTATAGTACCATTACCCTCTCCAATAAGGGTCTGGATTTCGTTCTTAAGTTCATCTTTTTCATTTTTGGATTCAGACTTCATCAAACTAGTTTCCAAACTCTTTATAATGTCAACACCGTTCACGACAGGTCTGACTCCAACTGTCATCCAGCTTGGATTCTTACTTTCAGACACTGTATAGGCATCATCTTTTATCAGTACAGCCCAGTAGGTATAATTCTTCTGAGCAGGTGCATTCTTCAGATTCAGGTTGACTTCTAAGTCTTCACCTTCCGTGAGTGTATGCGGAGCTCCGGCTTCCATTTCGTATTCGAGTACTTCAAAATAGTTTGCTAAAAGAATCTCTTTTTCCGATTCAAGATTTTCCGTTTCGTTTCCTGCAAGGGTTATAATAATCCAGTAGTTGCCAGCTTGAAGAGGGCCCAGTGTCAGGGGAGTGAGGTCTCCGTCTTTGTTCAAAGTCGCAGGTATCTGAATGTAAGATTCTGTATTATTATTGAAGATATCTTCGAAGCTAATCATGCTCCCATTCATGTTGCTTGAAATCTCTTTTTCTGGAACGTTCGAGTTGCGTTCCTTGACAAGATATATATCAACATTCTGCTGTCCGAAAGCCTCAGGGCCATTATAGTTTAACTTCAAGCTCTCTTTTACGGTATAAAATGAATGAATAGAATAGGGATATGACAGTATGAAGTTCAGATTGTTCCAGCTATTTTTCTCTGTTTTTATTTCAGGTATTACTGACTCATTTCCTTGGCTGTCTGTCCAGTTATATACTTTTATCTCCGTATTTACTTCCTGATTTCCTAGACTTGTCATCCAACTGGAAACGTTCACTTCAGTTTTCACTACCTTACATTCCACAATTTTTGTGCCATTACATGTTTTGATTTTTGATTCTTTTTTAACTTCATTAATATCTTTGCTGACTGCTCGGTCTATTGTTTTTATTTTTTGTATTTCTTTTTTTGATTCATTGCTCACTTCGGTAATATCTTTGTCGATTGTTCTGTTTATGGTTTTTACTCTTAATTTATGGTTAGATTTATCACTTTTTTCTTCAATTTTGTTTTCTACATTTTCGGGACTTTTTTCTTCTCCTGTTTGTGTTTCTGTATTGTTTGTATCAGTCTGTGTTTCTGTATTGTTTGT
>NZ_DAGK01000017.1:37246-160800 GCF_002495725.1 Methanosarcina sp. UBA411 | reverse complement strand
AATACTTCAGGTGATAAGAATGATTAAAAAAGGGAGTATCGCTGCAATTGCAACCGTTTTTATGATGTTGCTTGCAACTGTGCCTGTAGAGGCAGCCATATCTGAAAATTTTGATCTTGATGACAACTACTACACAGTCTATGGAGGACCTCAGATCGAAGCCAGTGTGATTGGAGATAACGAGTACTCCAGAGGAGATACGGTTACCTTGAACTTTGGACTTGTTAACAAAGGAGTTATCAGCGGCTTTGAATCTGAAAAGGACGCTGACACTGCCGTTGATACTGTTCTTCAACAGTCTGAAATGAAGTACGAAACTCAGGCTGTGACAGCTGTTGGGATTCTTGCAACTCTTGAATCTGACAATCCATATATAAAAGTAAAATCTGGTCCTCAGCAGGCAGGTACCCTTGAGCAGGGTAAACAGGGAGCAAGCCCTACTAAGTTCACCATTGAAATTAGTAAAAAAACTCCTGCAGGTACATATCCCTTGAACCTGAATCTTTCGTACAAATACCAGAACAACGTGCAGGTAAGTGGAGATGAGTACGATACTTCCACTGGTATGGTGACTAATCAGGGAGTAGGTATCTGGTACGAAAACGCAACCGAGAACCAGACAGTATTTGTGCAGGTAAAGAATGAACCTTACTTTGAGGTCACAAATGTAACAGGCAACCTTTACCCTGATGAAGGTGGTATGCTTGAAGTGACCTATAAGAATGTAGGTGAAGAACCTGCAAATGATGCAACTGTAAGAGTCAGTGCCAGCGACCCCTTCAGTACAACCGACGACCAGGCTTACCTCGGAAACCTGAAACCTGGAGAAAGTGCTGTAGCAGTCTTTGATATGGATGTGGACGAGACCGCAACCCCGAAACCTTACTCATTAAACAGCGAAGTCCTCTATGAAGATACAGAAGGTCACGACCAAATTTCCGATAGTGTTAAAATAAACACTGAAGTCTTGCCTGCTGAAAAGAAGCTTCCGGGATACCAGCTTGGAACAGGAATTACATTCATGGCTCTTGCAGCCCTGTTTGTAGTCTTCAGGAAAAGGAAACAGGAGTAAGCGGTCGAAATAAAAGATTCAAAAAAGAAAAAGACTTTGTAATAGCAGTCAACACTATGCCTTTCGGTTTGAAAACTAACTCAAGCCGGAATGGCACTTTGTTTTTTTATACAGATAAATTTTTTTCTCAATCTTTTAAAAATCAGTTTCAAAAATATAGCTTGAAATACAGCATAAAATTAAGCATAAAGAGTTTATCTTAATTCTGAATTCTTGGATTTATCATTTTTCCTTTTTTAGGAATTGAAGAAATTAACAGTTACCCTAAAAAAGTACACTATTTTTCTATCACGGTTCCCTGATATATGGGAGTCCCTATAAACCAGGTGTCTGCCCATATCTGTCGTACAATCTATTCTAAAAAAAATAAATTGAAGAAGTCATTTTATTATTTTATTTCAATAATTTAAGGCTTTCTCGGCAAGCAGCAACAGCTGGAGCTCCTGAAGTAAGAAAGATAACATCCATTGCTTCCATTATTTCTTCTTTAGTAACTCCATGGTTAAGAGCGCTTTTCATCTGTGCCACCGTACAGGCCTCACACTGTTTAGATGCTACAACTGCAAGAGCCATAAGGATTTTTGTTTTTGCAGGCAGAGCTCCATCAGATAATAATTTTCCATCACAACGTCTGTACTTTGTAAGAAACTCAGGATCAAGTTCTTCAAGCGTTTCTAGAATATGAGGCTTAAATCCCATTTTCTTTTCTATACTCTCAACTACATCTTTATGGTCTGCCAAATTATGCCACCTACCTGTAAGTTACTATAATTTTTATATCTGTATTCAACGTTTAACTTTTAAATTTAAAAAAGATATAAATTATATCTTTTTCAAATGATTTTTTCTAATGTTCATTCCAAGACTATTTCTAATTCTTCTTGATTATTTAGCAGTAGAAAACTATAAACTAAATGGAAAATCTGCTTTTAGTCTAAATAACGAATGATCGAAATTTTGAGATCAGCTTGTTTTAAACACAGCCTCCCTCTCCAAGAGTGGCGTCAATACACTCACGGCACATCATTCTAGGAAGATCTTTCTTTAGCGTCAAATGGGGCAATGGATACCCCCCTTTCATTGATACATCTACTTGTTTGATATGTTTCATACAGAGGCCTTTTCCACAGACAATGCAAACACCTACTGCCTCATTTACTTTATCCTCTTCTGAGCAATCATAACATTTCAGCATTCTTGGCCACCTCAGCAAACCTCATTAAATAGGCAGTTTTCCTTCAGGGCTTCACGGCAGGGAAAACACATAATCCTTTTTATGTGCTCAAGGTCAGGCTTCAGTTCAATTGGATAATTTCCTTCCCAGACAGGAGTTTCCTCACGGATAAGATGCTCTTTGCAAACCCCTCTACCACATGCAATACAGATCCCAACAGCATCTGTATCTTTTCCTTCTCTGGCGCATTCGTAACATTTCATAAGCTTTTCCCCAGGTAAGATAAATTATGTTAACCAAAAATTAGGTTAAGATGCAAGTATAAAATTATTAGTTATATGGATGACTTTATTCCTCATTAATAAGAGTCATCTCCTGACCACAGCAAACAAGAGTTCCCCCTCCGACTTCTTCTACTACAACCTCATTACCGCATATCTCACAAAGATATCTTTCCCCTTTAGCAGATACACTCATATACTTTTCACCTCTTTTTCTTAATTTGAATATTTTTATTATTTTCTGGACACAAAGGATAATAATTTTTCAAAATTGAGTAATCCCCATATTACTTAAAAGACCAGAAAATAATAAATTATCCTTTATTTTGCTCGCTTGATTTATTAAATTTTTGCAGCAATAACTTAAAAAATATGATAGTCTCACCTATTCTACTAAACTAAAATTTCAAATGGACATCTTTATTTGAATTTGCAAAGAATTATTATGTAAATGGGAAGAGTGCAAATATATAATCAAATTATTAAAAATGTATTCAAATTGACAATAAAGCATCTCTATGGAGAATTTTAATATATACATGAGGAGTTTTATCAAAAATTACTGTTTTTTAACTGTATTTTTAGTTGGGATAACTGTAAATTACTTTACTAAAGAAACTACAATTCTTTTCTGAATAAAGAGAAAACTATAAATTTAATTTATAGTTCACTCATGAATTGTGAAAAATATCTATCTTAAAAGCTAATTTTTAGAGTTGGTTTTTATCTGCTTTTTTCATTGGTAGGTTTTGCAACCATTACCTCGGTCGATTTGATGACCGCATAAATTTTGTCTCCAGGTTTGATGTCAAGTTTTTCTACAGCTTCCTTGGTAACTACTGAGGTTATAGTTGAGGGTTCAACTTCAATTGTAATTTTACAAACAAGCTCGTTTTTTTCCACTTCAAGCACTTTACCTGGCAATTGGTTCCTGGCTGATAACTTAAAACTTAAATTTTCCCAGGCGGTTTCATCTTCTATAGTTTTATTAATAAACTGTTTGCCTGTATCATACTCAGCCAGCATCTTTCTTCCAAGATCGGTCAGGAAGGTACCCTGGTTTTTTCCCCCGCGTACTGTTACGATTGCAGGTTCGCCTAGAGCCTCATTCATTTTCTTAAGCATCATCCAGGCGTGTTTATATGAGATCCCGAGTTTCTTGCAGGCTTTCCGAAGTGAGTGTTCTTCTTCTATTATCCTCAATAACTCAGCTCTTCCAGCACCCATGACGGTTTTTCCTTCTTCAGTAAACCAGAGCTTTGTTCTTGCTTTCACAGATTTTCACCTTTTTACCGGAGTACATGGACAGAACTTGCCTTGAACTGGGCAAAGACAGGGATTCCGGGAACAATACCCATTTCCTCTGCCGATTGTCGGGTTATGAGGGCATTAAGAAGAACTCCGCAATCAACTTTTACCCGAACAAGAGCTCCCAGCATCCAGACTTCGGTAACTCTGCCCTGTAAAGAGTTTCTCACGCTGGATTGTGCGGAAGTTTTACTTAAAGCTATGTTTTCAGGCCTCAGAAAGGCAGATACTTGGCTCCCAACTTCAATATCTCCTAAAGCATCAATAATTATCTCCCCGGCTTCAATCTTTAGGAGGCCACGGTCCGCAGAGATTACCCTGCCGTTCAGCATATTCTCAAACCCTACAAAGCTGGCTACCTGGCTGTCAACCGGTTTTTCGAAGATCTCTTCTGGAACCCCTACCTGCATAAGTTTTCCGTCCATTATTATCGCGATCCTGTCAGCCATTATCCGGGCTTCTGTCTGGTCATGGGTAATATGCATCACAGTCAATTTTTTATTTTTATGGATAGTTGTGAGTAGCTCTCTGGCATTTTCCTGTGTCCTGGGATCCAGTGCGCTCAGGGGCTCATCCAGAAGCAGAATTTTCGGATCAGTCACAAGGGCTCTTGCAAGAGCAACTCTCTGCTGTTCTCCCCCCGAAAGTGTAAGAGGATGGCGATCAAGCAGGTGAGCGATTTTCAGATCCCTGGCAATTTCAAAGAGCTTTTCCTTTGATCTTATTTTTTTCATCCGCATGCCAAATTCAATATTTTTTTTCACGCTCATGTGAGGAAAAAGTGAGTAGTCCTGGTAGACAAAAGCAAGCTCATGTTTTTCAGGAGGCAGGTGTGTTACCTCTTTTCCATCAATCCGAATTTTACCGGAATCCGGGGAGTGAAAGCCGGCTATTAACTCCATAAAGAGGGTTTTTCCGGCTCCTGTCGGCCCAAGGATCACAAAATATTCCCCTGAATCAATTCTAAGGCTCAATTTCTCCAGAGCAAAATTTTTCCATTTTCTTGAAAGGGACTCAATCTCTATCATATATACTCCAGCCTGCAGAAAGAATCCTTATGATTATGAATATGGAGAGCATTACCAGGATAAGCAGCACGGCTATAGGTCTGGATGCAGACAAGCCATAGGAAAGAAATCGGTCATAGATAAGAGTTGGCCCTATCATGGGATAATAGGCGATCAGCACGACGGCCCCGAATTCACTGATAGCTCTTGCCCAGGTCATTATGGACCCTATTAAAATATGCCTTGCTGAGAGAGGTAAGGTTACAAAGAGAAAGGCTTTCCAGAGAGGAGCGCCAAGGGAACGAGCCGCATTCTCAAGTCTGGGATCAACGCTTTTGAACCCTTCCCTTGCGGAATTGGCTAGGTACGGCAAGGAGACGAAAAGCATTGCAACGATAATTCCTGGCAGTGCGTCCCGAAACTGTATATAGGCTCCAAGAGGGCCACCAATAAGCCCTTTTGACCCGAAAACCGTAAGAATAGCTATTCCTGCAACTGTGTGCGGGACTACTACAGGCACATCAATAACACTTTCAATCAGCCGTTTTCCAGGAAAATCAAACCTTGCGAGAATGTAACCAGTAGGTACTCCGAGAAAAAGGGCAAGAAGGGTTGCCAGAAAGCCTGCATACAGCGAAAGAAAAATCGACCTTATAACAGCGCTATTTTCTGCAGCTTCAAGAAGTCCTTGGAAATCGTCAAAAATTTGCCCGAAAATCATATTTGAAAGGGTTACGAATATAAACAGAAAGAGAACAAGCAGTAAAAGGGAAAAAACGAAAGTCAGAGGCTCAAGTTTCCTGGTTTTTCGAGTTAAGGCTTTCATTCTTATACCCTTTTATTGCCGTTTTTGTTTTAAAGAGTTTCATGACTTCTGTGTTCTGACTTTCATCTTATCTTAATTTCATTTTATCTTAACGTTTTTTACTTTACCTTATAGTTTTCACTTTCTTTTGACTTGTTTTTATTCTACAAGAGACTGTAACTCTTCAGGCATTTTATCTTTTCCTTCGGCAATCGCAGGAACAATCGGAGGCTGGCCGTTCTTTATGAATATTTGCTGGCCTGGCTCTTCGAGGAGAAGTTTAACAAACTCAGCAGCAAGTTCCGGATTTTCGGCATTTTTCGGGATGGTTATGCCGTAAACAATAGGAGATCCTGTAACCACTTCTCCATTTGCCATTTCTACCTGAACCCTTGAGTAATTGTCAGCATAATCCAGTGAACTTAAGTCAATTTCAGGTGGAAGTTCCACGTATTTGAAACCATTCTGCTCAGCGACACTCCGGTAAATGTAGAAGTAGTCAATTTCCCCTGTTTCAAGGGCAGAAATAAGTTCAACTTCCATGCTCCTAAGCATAATTTTACTGGTGTTCGGAGAAATTTCTTCAGATGGAGGCACATGCACAAGAACTGTCCCATTTTCATCTGTAGTTGTAGTCATACCGGTATAATTCTGAATCAGGTCATCGTAGATACGGCTGTCATTATAATAAAACTCAGCTAATTGGGTTACCATCTGTGACCTGTATCCTGCAGGATCATCGTTTGGGTTGGAAAAACCATAGCGAACATCAGGCCGCCTGAGGATTTCATACCAGTTATTCGCGTTGATTTCGTCACTGTATTTACTTTCATTCGTGTAGGCAATTACCATCTGGTTTCTTGCGAAATCCACGTACCAGTCAGCATATTCAGGTATCATCATGGATGGGATCAGGGCATAATCGGCAGATGCAAGAACGTCAGCCTTTTTCCCCAGTTCGGTTATCTTTTTTATACTCTGTGCGCTGCCTGCAGCTTCTCGCTGGACATCGACTCCAGGATGCTGGGTTTCAAACTCGGCTTCAAGCTCTTCAAAAGGTTTGCCCAAACTTCCTGCATAGAAAACCTTCAGGACCGTTCCTCCGCCTGCAGAGACATTCCCAGAGGTGTTTTCTGTCGAGTTCGTACTTTTGTTCTCCGTTTTATCGCCAACACAGCCTATGCCGGCAAATACAAGCAGTATCAAGAGGACTGCTATCAATTTGAAAACGCTGGTTTTAACTTTCATAGTTATGTGTTTTTGAACATAACAAATATAAACTTTGTTGAGAAAAAATAACAGTTTTTTTACAATAAAGAAGTAATATTTGGGAAAAAAGGAATTGATGTCATAATAACCCTTTATTTCACTCATATACTACTGAATAATAATTGAAAATACAAACGTAACCTGAAAATTTCTTAAAAAGAAATAAAAATAGAAATAAGGATTATAAAAGGAAAAAGTGAAAATTAAAAATAATGAAATAAAAAAATCGAAATAAGAATCATAAAAATGATTTTAATTCAAGTTAACTTGTGTAAACTAAAAAACAGAGTTCATAAGACTGTAAAGAATTAAATAAATCTTGTAATGATAGTAAAAGTTTATTTATTCACATGTTGATACAATGCCAATATATAAAAAGTCCTATATTTCATGAATTAAATAATATACCTAAAGTTTCGACAAAACGAATTACTCATAAGTGTTAACTAATATTTTTGAAGGTTTATTTATGGATGGTTATAGTATTTTCCTTATAGTGCTCGCAGTCTATATAGCCTCGCTTGTGGCTATTGGCTGGTATTTTAATAACAGACAAAAATCCATCACAGACTTCTGGCTGGCTGGCCGTGAGATTGGAGCTCCAGTCCTGGGTTTTTCTGCAGCAGCGTCCTGGCTTACAGCAGGCGGGATTCTTGCTGTTGTAGGATATTATATGCTTCAAGGAATGGGCTCTATCTGGGTTTTTGTAGCTCCGAACATCATAGCTCTTCTTTTCCTTGCTGTGCTTGTAAGGAAGATCAAGAACCTGCCTGCAATCACCCAGCCTGAACTCTTGGAACAACGTTATGGTAGTATAGTCAGATTGCCAATTGCTGTGATAATCACTGTTGTAATGATTCTTTTTGCAGTATCTGACATCACAGGGCTTTCCCTTGTGCTGCAGACCTTCTACGGCCTTGATCCTTTATATGCTGCAATCATAATTGCAGCTGCTGTTTCCATTTATGTAACTCTCGGAGGACTTTATGCAGTAATGTGGACAGATACAATCCAGTTCACTTTCCTTGCTATCTTTGCAGTAGGAATGGCTTTCGCAGCAGTAGGAACAGTCGCTGAAGGAGGCCTCGGCACTGTTGCGATAAGTGCTTCAGAGCTTTTTGGAAACGTATCAGGAGACTGGTGGAATCCCTTCTCAATCGGCCTTCCGATGGTTCTGATCTTTTCCCTTGCCTTAATCCCAGGCTGGATCACGGAACAGGATCCCTGGCAGAAAATCTGGGCTGCAAAAGATGGAAAATCTGCCAGTCTGGGAATGGCAATTGGTGCTCTTATGATCACTGTTGTCTTTGCAGCCTGTGCTGTAATCGCAATAGCCCTCAACAATATATACCCTGAAATCGCAGAAATGGGTTATCCTGCAGGAATGGCCCTTGCAGAGCCCGCACTCTTATCCTTTGTCGTTGAACGCTTTGTCTCTTCACCTGCAATAATAGCTTTCAGTGCAATAGGGCTCGCAGCAGCTTCCATGTCCTGTACGGACACTTTTTCAACCTCAGGGGCATCCTGTATCTCAAGGGATATTTACCAGAGATATATAAATCCGGATGCCACAATGAAGGAAATGATGCTGGTAAACAGGATCAGTGTACTGTTTATTATAGTCGCTGCAACAGCAGGCTCATTTGTCATCACCAACATTATTGATGCCATTCACATCGCAACTTTCGTTGCAAGTTCCTCTTACTTCTTTCCACTTATGGGCGGGCTATACTGGAAGCGAGCTACCAAGGAAGGAGCTTTTGCAGGCATGGTGGTAGGGTTTATTGCTCAGGTGGCCCTTGTGGCACTTGACCTGATATATACCCCTCCTTTTGCTACTAATTATCTGGAAAGTATTCACCCGGTTCTCATGGGCCATGGAGTTATCGTAGGAATGGCTCTGAGTGCAATCGCTTTCTTTGGAGTTTCCCTTATGACAAAACCCTCAAGCAAGGTGAACCTTGCGCCTTTCTTCGAAGAAGAGGCGGAAGAACTTGCCCGCTATGAGGCACGTGATATCAGTGAAAAAGATCCTGAATATGGCGTTTTCCTTGAAAATCTAGATGAGAAAGTTACAGGAGAACGTGTTCACCTCCAGCTCAACCTTCATATTTCTGGAAATATTAGCTGGAAAGAATTAGTTGAAAAGCTTAAGACAATCTCCCCTGCCTGGGTAACGCCTACAGGGCTTGATTCAATATATAGATTGACCCATGGAGACATGCTCGCTTGTGTTGCAGTTACAAGAGGTACCGAAGAGAGGGATATCTGGCTCAAAGCAGAGCCCAGACTTGAAACTCTCGGAAGGCAGAGAAAAGAGCTTTTCACGGCTTATGAAGAGTTGAAAAAAGTATTTGGCCAGAAAGGAATTAAACTGGATTACTTTTAAATGATCTGGGTCCCAAGTAAGCTAAGGTTCTTAGTCGAACCTTTGCTTCTCTTTTTTACAATTTTAATATATTTTAAAGCTTTAAGGCGTTTTCAAGGGTCTTTTTTCCAAAAAGGAGGTCTTCAAGGGAAAATACTTCAAAATTGTAGACCCCTCTATATCCAGAAAGCAGTTTCAAGACTGAAAAGTCCACACAACCTTCTCCAGGAGCCATGTGTTCATCTCCATCGTATTTTTCTGTCCATTGTCCACTATTATCATGCAGGTGAAGATGAATTATATGTTCCTGCAAGGTTCGGACAAATTTCCTTAGCTTCTCTGGATTGCCTCCGCAGGTAAGGTTTGCGTGTCCTATATCAAAGGTAGCTTTCAGGTGTCCTGAATCCACAGCCTCTATGGTCTGGGAAAGCTCTTCGGCCTCACAGCAAAAGTTCGAAGGATCTGTACCTTCCTTATTTTCAAGACCTATAGTAACTCCGTAATCTTCAGCTACGGATGCAAGCTTGTTAAGGTTTTTGACCATGGAGAAATAAGATTTTTCCCTATCATGGCCAACCCTGCCTGGGTGTATTACCACAACAGAGGCTCCGATCCGGCTTGCAAGTGCAATTGATTCTTCCATAAGGGTAAATTCTCTCTTGCCCATTTGTGCAGTGTCAACTTGGAGAGCTGAAGGATATTTCAAATCTCCCGCAAAGTAAGGGGCATGAACTGTGACTGCAAAATCATAGATCGAGATTTCGTCAAGCACTCTGTCAAGCTTTTCTATTTCAAGCGCTGAGCCATTGTAGATTCCAAGTTTGGGAATATATAACTCTATTGACTCAACATGTTCCTTTAAATCCTCAGGGGGGCTGGTAAAGGATGAAGCTCCTAGAATCACACATTATGCAAGGAAATTAAATATAAAATCCTTTTCTGCTACTTGCAGAACTAAAGTTTGTGTGACTTTTATAAATAATTGACCAACATTGTCATCAAATTAAAAACATGAAGGAAGTTTCTCTTAAATTGTAGCCAAACTTTCTCATGCTACTAATAGGATAAAATTAGGCTATTGTCAGCCAACATATTTATATATAAATAAATGTTTTCTGGGAAACAGTATAATATTATTTATAACAATTCTTTAAAATAAATATATAGTTTCTTGTGATAAATATATTTTATTAATAATATATACAGTATTAAATAATTTGCACTTTATGTTCAGAAAACATATTTTATTTTTTTATTCGAGTACACGATGAAGTTAACACAATTTACATTTTATATTATTCAATATTATAAAAACTACAGCGGAAAACTCATTAATATAAAAATAAAAATTATATATTTAAATCTAAACAAAAAAAATTTATTATTTATAATCGGAATCTTTATATTATATTGGAAAAAGTAGAATTTTTTTATTTATATAAATATAAGATTTTGTTTATTTTAACCAGCTTTATCTGTCTTATAAAATTGATTATATATTATATGCCTATCTAATAATATTTTAAAAGCCTACATATTTCGAAAGGTTTATGAATGATCCTCTCTAATCAAAAAATTAACGCGCGTCATAATCATATTTATTTGTAATGATATGGCAGACGATTTCAAAAAAATGTACAGCGTTTTTTGAATCCAATTTATTACATGTAATAATATAAAGGAGGAAAATGAATGGAACCACTCATAAGCATGGGAGTGCTTGCACTTATCGGAGTGGCTGCGACCATTGCAGGTGCCTCGGAAGACCTGGAATCTGATATAGGCTCGCAGAGTAACCCTAACTCTCAGGTGCAGTTAGCTCCCCAAATGATGTTTCCCCACAGAATATACAACAAAGCAATATCTGGAGAACCACCATCTAATGCATTAATGTGTTCTATTGGTGCAGCCATTGCAACAGTATTAATTAGTGAATTTACACTTTCCCCATTATTTGCACTGGTATTTGGTTCCCTCATTGCAGCATGCGTACATGGTACCTTTTCGGTAACTGCTACAATGGGTAGATGTGCTAGTCAGAGTCGGTTCAAGCAACCGATTTATCTTGATATGATAAGATCTCACACCCCTGCAATTATGGGATATTCGTTCATAACTACTTTCTGTGTTCTAGTGGTATCATATTTGATGACCGTTGTACTCGGACACCCCTTCCCGCTAACTATGCTGGCTTTTATCTGGGGTATCACAGTAGGTGCAATCGGATCGTCAACAGGCGATGTTCACTACGGTGCAGAGCGTGAATTCCAGCAGTTTGAATTCGGTTCAGGACTGAACGCTTCAAACTCAGGAAATATTGTAAGATATGCCGAATCTGGGCTGAGGAATAGTTTTGATAACTCCTGGTTCTGTGCTAAGTTTGGAGGTCCTGTTACAGGGCTTGCTTTTGGTATGACCGTATTCCTGGGAAGCTGGATAACCACTATTTTTGATCCTGCAAAAGGCCTGACCATGGGATGGCTTTCTGTTATTGCAGGTGTTGTTATTGTCCTTATTTTAATTATCTGGAACTGGAAAATCGAAGTTGGAGCCCGCAAGGCATTTGGGCCTTACAAGGAAGACAAGTCTGAGGAGGCTTCAGCATGATGGACGCTATCTTAGGAAACATCATCTGGATGATCGCCATCACTATCGGCGGCGCTCTTATTTCCTGGAGTGTTCACTTCGTGCCTGTAGGTGGTGCACCGGCAGCTATGGCTCAGGCGACAGGTATCGGTACCGGTACAGTGCAGCTGGCAGCAGGCGCAGGTCTGACAGGACTTGTTAGTGCAGGCTTCATGATGAACGTAACAGACAACCTTGCCCTGATTCTTGCCTCAGGAGCAGTGGGTGCAATGATCATGATCGCTGTGACCATGATTGTCGGTACCTGGGTCTATGTATATGGTGTAGGATGTGTGCCTTCTTCCGCAAAAGTAAAGTATGATCCTTTTACAAAGTACAGGCAGGATCTGTATGTATCCCAGGGTACTGAAGGGCACGGACTCCCTACAGTCAGTTTTGTAAGCGGAGTTATCGGCGCTGCGCTTGGTGGAATTGGAGGTTCCCTTGTTTATTATTCACTCATCGAAGTGGGTATGAGCGTAGGCCTGCAGGGTTCTGGAGTTACCAATTCAGTCACAGGCAACGCGCTTGTAGCAGTTGCAGCAATATTTGCAATAGGCATTTTCTTTGTGAACGCTGTAATTCCTTCCTATAACATAGGAGGTACAATTGAAGGGTTCCACGATCCGAAATTCAAAAAATGGCCAAAGGCGGTAATTTCTTCCCTCATAGCAACACTACTGTGTGCTATCGTGGCGGTAATTGCAATCGCACAGCTAGGAGGTATTTAATATGTCTGTAGGTGGAGCAGGAGGAGCTAAAGGCGGATATTCTCCACAAAATATAATGGCTTTAGGTATAGTTGGCGGCCTTGTCGGGATTTACCTTGGTCACTTCGCACCTCCAGCATATTCCTTCTTCGGAGGACTTGGAGCAATCTGTGCAACAGTCTGGGGTGCTGATGCTGTCAGGCGTGTTGCAAGCTACGGTCTCGGTACAGGTGTCCCATCAATTGGTATGTTGGCCCTTGGTATGGGTATTATAGCAGCCCTCTTCGGACTTGCAGTAGGAGGTATTGCAGGGCCTATAGTTGCTTTCATTGTTGCAGCAATTATAGGTGGTGTAATCGGTGCTCTCTCAAACAGGGTAATCGGCATGGGTATCCCTATTATGGAACAGGCTATGGTAGAGATTGCAGGCGCAGGTACTCTTGTAATTCTCGGGTTGAGCGTCGTCATTGCTGGGTCCTTTGATTATGCTGCAGTCGTTCAATATGTAGTCGCAAACGGATACATTGCACTGATCTTCATTATAGGTGGTATGGGAATCCTTCATCCCTTCAACGCTAGCCTGGGACCTGATGAGAAGCAGGACAGAACCCTTATGCTTGCTGTTGAAAAGGGAGCCATTGCACTAATAATTACAGGCTTTGCCTCTTCACTCCATGAAGGATTAATGGCTGCTGGCTTAAACATGCTTATAGGAATTGTCATCTGGTATGTTGCTTTCAACAAGCACTATGCACTTATTAAGAGAGATGCATATGCAGTGGTTGGAACCGGTCTGCTGCCAAGTGCGGAGGAACTACAATGAGCATGGTTAGAATAGCTCCCGAGTTAAATTTAGTTATGGACCCGGAAACGGGAACCGTGACACAAGAACGGAAAGACTCGATTCAGTATTCCATGGAGCCCGTCTTTGAGAGAATGGACAAACTGGATACAATTGCAGATGACCTGCTGAATTCCCTTTCGCCCAGCAAACCGCTCCTTAATTCCTGGCCAGGCCGTGAGAATACCTCCTACGTGGCAGGAATTTACGGAAACTCTTTCTACGGAGTCGTTGTAGGTCTTGCCTTCAGCGGGCTACTGGCCCTTATCATTTATATATCAAGTTTGATGAAAGGGGTGGTGTAAAATGGCAGATAAGAGAGAACCAGCCCCAGGATGGCCTATCCTGAAAGGTGAATATGAAGTAGGCAATGTCAAGAACTGCGTACTGGTAATTACCTGCGGATCACACCTTCCCGGAAATCCAATCCTTGATGCAGGAGCAGCCGTTACCGGATCATGTAAAACTGAAAACCTCGGTATTGAAAAGGTAGTTGCTCACATTATCTCAAACCCTAACATCAGATACCTGCTTGTAACTGGCTCTGAGGTTAAAGGACACATTATCGGACAGTCAATCCTGAGCCTTCACGCAAATGGTGTAAAAGACAACAGGATTTCAGGGGCACTGGGTGCAATTCCATATGTCGAAAACCTGGATGCAGCCGCAATTGCCCGTTTCCAGGAACAGGTTCAGACTGTCAACCTTATTGATACCGAGGATATGGGTGCCATTACTTCCAAAGTGAGAGAACTCGCCTCAAAAGACCCGGGTGCTTTTGATGCAGAACCTATGATTGTTGAGATCAGTGAGGCAGGTGAAGAAGAAGAAGAAGGCGGCGTTGTCAGGCCGGTCTCCGGGGAAATTGCAGTTATCCGCAGCAGACTGAAGGCAATCGAAGCCCGCATGATGGATATAGGAAACTTGAACAAGTTCCACTCAGGAGTTCACGCAGGAAAGATCGAAGGCGCCATGATAGGGTTGACAATAACCATATCCCTGCTTGGATTATTACTAATAGGGAGGGTATGAAAATGGCAGAAGAATACGATAAAGGCGTACCAATGGTGCTTGCTCCTCAGATGGGTGCAATTGATGCTACTCTTGAGAGCATTCGATATAGAGCACAGTTGATTGCGAGAAACCAGAAGCTTGACTCCGGGGTTGCGGCTACCGGAATAGTCGGCTTTGCAGCAGGTTTCATCTTTTCGCTGCTGATGGTCATTGTACTCCCGTTACTTGTCTGGTGAGGTGAATAATATGGATGGAAAAGCACCAGCAGCGTTTGTAGAGCCAGGTGAATTTAACGAAGTAATGAAAAGGCTCGATAAGATCGATGAGAAGATTGAGTTTGTCAACAGTGAAGTTGCACAAAAAATAGGAAAGAAAGTAGGAAGGGATATTGGAATTCTGTACGGTGGAGTCATTGGCCTGCTGCTCTTCCTGCTGTATACCTTTGTATCATCAATGTTCATTTAAGTGAGGGATCAAAATGTTCAAGTTTGACAAGAAACAGGAAGTTTTTGAAATCGGCGGAGTTAAGTTCGGTGGACAGCCGGGTGAATTCCCAACCGTGTTAGTCAGTACTATGTTCTATGCAAGGCACAAGATTGTGACCGATGAAGACAAGGGTATCTTCGACAGGGCTGCTGCAGAAACCCTCTGGAACACCCAGGTCTCAATGAGCGATGCCACAGGAAACCCCTATGTAAACCAAATTGTAGGAGAAACCCCCGAATCAATTAATCGCTACATTGACTGGTTTGTTGAGATCGACGACAGGACACCTTTCCTGATTGACTCCTCAGCCGGAAATGTGCGTGCAGCCGCAGCTCAGCACTGTACCGAAATCGGTGTTGCAGACAGGGCAATTCACAACTCGATCAACGCAAGTATTGAACAGGAAGAAATCGATATCCTCACAGAAAGCGACGTAAAAGCTTCAATCGTTCTGGCTTTCAACGCAACTGATCCAACCGTAAAAGGAAAGATGGACATTCTTGAAGTCGGTGGTTCTGGATTAACAAAAGGAATGCTTCAGATCGCAAAAGAATGTGGAATCGAGTATCCCTTAATCGATGTCGCGGCAATGCCTCTTGGTGCAGGTTCTGGCCCTACTATCCGCTCGATACCCACAATGAAAGCAAAATTCGGATTGCCAATCGGCGGTGGATACCACAACATGGCTTCTGCATGGGATTGGCTCCGCAAATTCAAGAAGACCCAGCCTGACCCCAAGGCAATCTACATGCCTGCAGACATTGGTACCAACCTGGTAGCCCAGATTGCAGGTTCCGACTACCTGCTCTATGGTCCTATCGAGAACGTCAACCATATTTTCCCGGCTGTTGCAATGGTCGACATCATGCTTGGAGAAACTGCAAAGGATCTTGGCGTCGAGATCGCAGACCTGGCAAACCACCCGGTAACCAAGCTGACATAAGCAAAAAAACAAAATTAAAAAGAGTCTCAGGACTCAAAAGCAGAGGAAAATTTCCTTTGCTTTTTTCTTCTTTTGAATATTTTTGTAGCTTTTTATCTAATTTAGTCTTTTATTCTCTTTACCTTTCTGACCTTATTACTTGTCATTTTCGGGAAAACTTAGTTCTATTTGTCTACTTTTAGAACATCCAGACTTACCTGGAGATAAGATGTTTTGATAGGCCAGAGAAAACCTAATTCTCAAGCGAATCAGAAAAATATGAATTTATGTCAGTCAAAAAGAATATGCCATGGATGAACCCGAAAGGAAAAACGATAAAATATTTCCTAAAGGTTTATGTCACTTTCTCGGGAGAAAAGTACCTGGCTAGCCAAACAATTCCATCTTAATTTGCCAGGTACTTATGAATCCACTCCCAAACTCGCTTTTTGGGACTGTTATCGCCTTTGAAGATCGTGAGTTTTCAGGATAACTAATAATAACCTGTGAGTTTTTACCCTGTGCTTAAAGCAAGAGCCATAATCTACTCCTAAACACACAGCTTTCGAAAATGTCAACCTATGACCTTCAACTGATGCTCTTGAGATTAATTAGGGTAAACAATAAAAGGTTAGACAAACTTGCAAGGACAGGGTGAAATCAATAACGCAATCTTCCAGGTTATAGCAGTCCAATATACATTAGAACTTTTTTGATTTACATGTCGTACACTCTCTTAACATATATATATAAAGAGTTGTGAACTGGTGTCATTGATTTCTGTTAATTTGTCAAGCTTTTCACTTTTAACATTTGACTGAAAATCAAATCAAGATTCGAAAGTACGACAAAATATAAACATGTGCATCCAAGTAAATCGACAAAATTTATAAGTATGAAAATATTGTAATAACACATCAAGATCTATAGGAATAATTCGTGTAATATGTACCGATTTTGTTCATAAAGAAGTAGTACTAAATAGAAAGATTTAAGATTCGGTAGCACTTACCAGTAACATAAATAAGGCTCTAAGTAAAAACTTTTGGATTTACAAAGTACTTCTTTATAAATAAATTTTTTCTCACTTTTTAACCGAAGCTATATAATAGTCCTGATCTTACGGGTATCAAAACGGATCATAGCATAAAGAGCCAGGAAACCGAATACATCGGGTGGAAAATATGCTGATCAGAAAGAACATATCCCTGGATGATAAGTACCTTAAAAAGTTACAGCCCCTTCTGGATGCCAATAATGGGAATTTAAGCGCTGCAGTCAGGGACACCATTGAAGTTGCGGATACAGCTCTTACAAATCATAAAAGTATTGAGGAAGCAATCGAATTTTTAAAAGAAACTCCTGCAAAAGAAGAGTTAAATGAGACTATCCAGAGTGGAGAAAATATTGTTATAAATACAACAATGCTTGAATGGTTGTTCAGGTGTACCAGGGGTAGGCTTACTGATGAAGAACTTGTTAATGAGCTTATCAATCCGTTTGAAATTCAGGACATGAAACAATTAGAGGATTATCTTAACAGAGTTTCCAGAAGCTATCAATGGGCAATTCGAACTTCAATAAAGTGCGAAGATATTAATAATCCTGAATCTGCATTGGTGCTTATTTCAAACTCTACTGTAAACAGCAGAGATTTTTTTGCCCAGCTGGTGGCTCATTTTCTTTCCAGATGGAGACAGCTTGATGTTGAGCATGTTTTCAGGAGATCAAACTCGACTCAAATCTCTTTCAAAAAGAACGCATCTGTCTCTTCGAATGAGATTATGCCCGGAATCCGAAAACACTTTGGATATCTTGATGTTTTATGTAAGGAACTAGACGACAATACCGAATTCTGGACTCAGCTTATGTATACTTATAATGCTGAGAGGTTCAATCTCGTGACTCTCCATCGGAGTCAGTTTGAAGTTTTTGCAACAGGAGAAGTCCCAAACCCGACAAAAATCATTGAGCGCCTTTGCAAGCAGTCGGTAAGTGATATGACTCTTCCAGAACTGCTGGTTCATTTCAGAAAAATGTACCTTGCAACCCAGCTTGTTAAAAATATAGAAATCTCCCTTGAACCTGGAAACGAATCAGTAACCATTTTTCATGACTTCAAGGATGAAAGGGTTATTCGTAACCTTGTTGGATATTTTTCAAACATATTCAGGGAAAATGGCACGCCTTTTAAGGCATTCTCGTATTCAAGTATGATTGTATTTAGATTCTTCCAAGGACGAGAACCTGACAATTCGGATTTACTTTTAATGGAAAAAATGGAAGAACCCGAATAATACTAAGAAATTCAAATTTCTATGTACCAGATCAATTGATTCCCTAATATTATTTTAAAGAGAGTTTAAAATAAATTAAGGGTTAAAACTTCAGCCCTTAGGCTAAAGTTTTCACGAAAGCTTCAATATCTAAAGCCTACATTTTCTAACGTTTATTATTTAACGATCAGACTGTTTTCTCACTTAGCCTTTTGCAACCCCTAAAGGAAGAACTCTTGCGACCTTACGGGCAATGCCCAGTTCGTGCACGACATTTACTACGTCGCTGCTAGACTTATATACACCTGGAGCTTCTTCTGCAATTACTGATGGGTGTGTGGCTCTTACTGTAATACCATGAGCTTCGAGGTTTTCTTTTATGCTCTGTCCGCGGAATTCTTTTTTTGCGTGTGCTCTACTCATGACCCTGCCGGCCCCGTGGCAGGCACTACCGAAAGAAACATTCATAGCTTCTTCTGAACCGCATAATATAAATGAGGGTGTACCCATACTTCCAGGAATCAAAACCGGTTGCCCTACATCTCTGTACACGGCCGGAACTTCAGGATGGCCTGGAGGAAAGGCTCTTGTTGCCCCTTTCCTGTGCACATATACCTCTTTTTTCCTTCCATCCACGATATGTTTTTCAAGTTTTGCCACATTGTGAGCAACGTCATAAAGCAGATTCATGCCCAGGTCGTCAGCATCTCTTCTAAATATCTTTTCAAATGATTCCCTTGTCCAGTGAGTAATTATCTGACGGTTTGCCCACGCATAATTTGCAGCACAGAGCATGGCTTTAAAATAGTTCTGGGCTTCCCTTGACTGGGCAGGGGCACAGGCAAGCTGTTTGTCCGGAATTTCAATTTTATAATTCTTTACAGCCTGAGAAAGTTCCTTCAGGTGGTCAGTACAAATCTGGTGCCCTGCCCCCCTTGAGCCACAGTGGATCATTACCGTAACCTGGCCTTCTTCAAGTCCAAAAGTTGAAGCCATTTCCTGATCATAGATTTTATCAACATACTGAACCTCAAGGAAGTGGTTGCCGCTTCCGAGAGTTCCTAACTGAGGTTTTCCCCTAGTTCTGGCTTTCGTGCTTACCTGGGAAGGATCGGCCCCCTCCATATACCCGTTTGCCTCACAGTGTTCGACATCAGCTTCCACGCCATACCCGGCCTCTACAGCCCATCTCGCCCCTTCCAGAAAGGCACTGTCCAGTTCTTGGTCAGAAGCTCTGATCCGACTTTTGGAACCAACACCTGCAGGCACATTATTAAAAAGCTCGTCAGTTAACTTCTTTATGTTCGGAATTACCTCTTCCTTCTGAAGGTTAGTACGAATGAGCCTTACCCCACAGTTGATATCAAAGCCCACCCCGCCCGGGCTGATAATCCCTTCTTCTACATCAAAAGCCGCAACCCCCCCTATAGCAAAACCATAGCCAAGATGAGCATCAGGCATTGCCATGGAATACTTTTGAATGCCAGGGAGAGTTGCCACATTTGCAATCTGGTCAATAGTTCCAGGTTCAATGCCTTCAAGCAAATTTCTGGATACAAACAGGCGGCCCGGAACCCGCATATTTGGGATGTGCCCTACAGGAATCTCCCATTCGTTTTCGGAAAGCTTCTTTACCATACCCCTTACATCCTCCTGTACATTTTCCGTGCTTAATTCCTCAATAGCCGTATCTTCATTTTCTACCATGGTTTATGCTCCCTGTTCCTTTATGCTTTATATATAATTCTGGAACTACTGATTTACCTTCTGTTTCCCGAGGATTCTGCAAATTACTTGGAAATATAATCAAGATACACTGTGTCAGGCTGGATTAAAACCACAATGAATTTTGGAAACGCCTGATTAAGATCGGTTCGATATAACAACATCGATCTAAATATGACTGAATCAATTCAGGACTAGATAACTCAACTTGAGATATGCTTGAAATATTATAGTACTTGAGTTTTATATTGAAGGATAGGATAATAATTCCTATACATGAAGATATGCATGGCGCAAATGGTTAGAGAAGAAAGAGCCAGTATCCGGGAAGCCAGTTCCAGGTAGGAAGAAAACTTCTACTCCCTCAAATATCCACAACTATTTGAGCCTTCCAGCCGTCAGCAGTCTTCGTTATTTCTAACTGGTTATAGGTAACAGCTTTAATTTCAGTCTCAAAGGGGAGGCTTTCAAGATCGTATTTTTTGCCCAGTGCCTGAGCTGTTATTGAGTATTCATCTTTTTCTTCCTTGATTTTTTCAACCCGAAACTCCCTGAACGCGATTTCATCAACTTCAAATAGATATAAAAGCTCGGAAAGCCAGTCCACAAGCAGGGATTCAAGGTCAGGCGACTTAAGAAATATTTCCCTTGAGGTATTTCCAGAGACTTTTTCTGTATCAATTATAACATTGAACATAGCGAGAGCCGCATTTTCGAATACTTCTTCCTTAGTTTTTCCATAAGCCTGGAACTTGATATCTGCAGTGTGATCCAGATACTCATATTGTTTTCCTTGAAACGACATAGCCAGATAGTTGTGTTTTGTGTTACATTAACTTATTCGCCGTAAACTTGTGTTCAAGTCTGAGTAAAATTTTCTCTGACTGAGATTACGAACTGAGATAACATATTTTAAAAATTATAAAAAAGGTGTATTATCTCAGTTCCTTCCATATATAATAAATTCTCTGGACTGCCGTTACATGGCTGGTTACAGCAATAAGGATAACAGCCCAACCCAGAATTGAAAAACCTGCAATTAGCACTGGAAAGGCAAAGTTGCCGAAGGCTGCGAGAATTATAACTACAAGCCGGTCAGCCCTACCCATGATTCCTCCATAATATCTCCCAAGGTTGAGCGCTTGGGCCTGAGTTCCCAGATAACTGGTAAGCAGTACACCTACAATTGCCGCAACTCCTACCTGCCAGGAGGCATAACCTGCAAAAAAGATGCTACATATAATAAAGACATCAGAGTAGCGGTCGATAACGTGATCCAGAAAATCACCCCTTGGGGTGGCCTTATTCGATTTCCGTGCAATTACTCCGTCAAGAGCGTCAAAAATCGAGTTAAGTATTACTAGGATACCTGCCAGCAGGATGAATTCCCTGGAAGCAGGTGAGTAATAAAAACTCACTCCTGCAAAGAACGCACAGATAAGGGAAATTATGGAAACCGCATTAGGTGAGACCTCATATCTTATGAAAAAGTCTGCCAGTGGTTCGATAACTTTTGAGGCAAAAGGTCTCAGGGTATTAAACGTCATGGTGCTCGAGATTCTTCCTTTCGGTGATACCCTTAATAGAAAGCCGTACCAGAAACAGGCACTTTATCTTGTTCAGTATCCCGATTTGGATTTGCTTTTTTATATCATTTCTGTGTTTACCTGCTTTTTTATATTTATACTTAAGCTGTATGGCTATCCTCTTACTCAATACCTAAGTTTACTTATTTCCTTTTTCTGTTTTTCAAGCTCTTACTTATAAGCGCGGATTAAATGGGCGAGCGTTTATAGTTTACTTATTTTCCTTTTTCTGCTGCCGCACACGTTCATACAAGTACTTAACTTTGCAGGAGTGCTCAAGTTGTGTGGTCACTATATAAGCGTCTCCAAGTGTTCTCCCGACTGCAAAAGTTCCGTGACTATAAACTATAGCACCTCTATGCCTTGAGAGCGCGTTTGCAAGATTTCCTGCAAGCTCGCAGCTCCCTATTCCTCCTCCAACAACTGGAATTTCGCCAAGGAAGTACTGTCCTTCACTATCTACAGGTGAAATTTTTTCTCCAGGGCCTGCGAGCAGAGACTCAACAACTGCATATGGAGCGTGAGCGTGAATGATTGCAAGTGCGGAGGTCTGCCTGTAAATTTCCCTATGTACGACAGCTTCGGAAGATGCGATTATATCCATAGAGGAGGTATCTCGAATATCAACTTCAACAACGTTATTTACTGTAATTTCATCAAGTGCGGCCCCTGTCCGGGTAATAATCATCCTGTCGCCAGCCCTGAGGCTGATATTCCCGAAGTTAGATTCGACAAGCCCGTGTTCAACCAGTTTGCGCCCGTATTTTGCGATTTCCTGCCACATCTTAGCGAGATATAAACAAAGGACTCCATAAAGTTTATGTACTATAACCTCGGGAACCCGGCAAAAAAAAGGAAAAATAACAGGCAAAAGACTATGGTTTGCCTCCGGATAAAGAAACCTGCCATAAAGTTTATCTGTGAGTATTGTATTTAGGTAAGTCGCAGTATTTTCCAATTGCCTCGTTGGCTCAGCCCGGTAGAGCGAGTGACTTGTAATCACTAGGTCGCGTGTTCAAATCACGCACGGGGCTTATCCTTTTTTAAATTCAAAGCCTACTTTTTCATTGGAATAAGTGATAAAAATACACTCATTTTTTATAGTAGGTTGCTAATTCACGGACATAATTTAAAAAGAATTAATTTTTATCACTTTTTACTGGTGTTTAACAGTGTCCAAGAAAACTCCTAAACAGATGTCCCGTAAAGAACACGATCAAATGAAACGCAATAAAATAGATAATAACAAACCATCGAATAATAACAAATCGTCAAACAATAACAAACCATTGAATAACAAGACATCGAATAACAAACCGTCATGTAATAAGAAATCTGCGCCGCAGAATCAAAATATAATAGAAAAATTCAAGAATCTTCTCAAGGAAAAAACTCAGAGAATTAAGTAAAATAAGATTAAAAATTACTTCTACTAGGATTTCAGATTCATTATGCGCTTTACGGTGCACTTTATCTAGAGAAAAGAAATAGAGTTTTTATAGTCATTTCAAAAATGTTGATTATTCAATACACTTTTATTTACATTATTTTTACTTCTTTTCTCACAATTTTTTAAATCCAACTCATTCTTCATGTAATTTTTATAGTTTATACTAACTTTGAACCTTCTCTCGTTTCAATCGATACTTCATACTGACAAAAATCTTAACAGGTCAGCAGACAGACAATTTATTAAAGATAGATGATTTTATTAAATTGGGGAAATTTACCATGAGCGAGATTAAAATCGGGGATAAAATCCAGGATTTCAGGTTAAAAGATCAAAAACAGAATGAAGTGCACCTCTATGACTTTGCTGGCAAAAAAGTCCTCTTATCATTTCATCCTCTTGCCTGGACGAACGTGTGTGCAGAACAGATGAAATCACTTGAGGAAAACCACGAAATCTTTACCAGGCTGAACACAGTGGCTTTTGGAATAAGTGTCGATCCCATCCCATCAAAAAGAGCCTGGGCCAAGGAACTGGGAATTACGCACACCAAGCTTCTTTCGGACTTCTGGCCGCATGGAGAGGTTGCAAGAGCATATGGAATATTCAGGGAAAAAGAAGGGGTCTCTCAGAGGGCGAACATAATTATCGATGAGGAACAGAAAATCATATTCTTCGAAGAATATCCTATGCATGAACTTCCTGATGTTGCAAAAATTACAAAAGTTTTGGAACAGTAAACTATATGGTCCAAGATATAGAGTTCAGATCTATAAAACAAAAGAATACACCTAAAAGACAAACTCTAACCATGACTATGAAACTTTAAGCAAGGTTCAGTACTATAATAGAATTAAAAACGCGAAAGAAATCTAAAGAAAATGGTTGGAAAAGGTAATAATCCTCACCAACTAAATACTTTTTCACTAAATACTTTTTCAATTTTCTATAAGCCTATAATTAAAGCCCATAATTATTTACTTCCATGTAAATCCAATATTATTTAATTCCGTATCAATTCCATCAAAGAGTTCCATCAGTGCTATCCTGAGCCTGCGGGCTTCCACCTGCCAGATTCTTTTGCTGACCTGCGTGTTTCCTCCGGCTTTGACAGCTGCAATCCATGAGTATTTTCTTGCGATTTTTGCGTTGTTTGAGGGAAAATCGAAAGCTTTTCCTGTTTTATGGTTAGTGTATTTTTCATTGATCAGAAATTCGTATATCTCCTGAACTCTTTCAAGCAGTTTTTTTTCACTTTCGGAACCTGATGCTCCAAACATCACAAGATTCCATAGGCGAAACTGCACATTATGAAGCTTGATGGAAAGCTTCTTAGAAGCCGAGACTTTCAGCATCTTACTGAATTCAAGATAAATGTCCGTGTTTCCGAAACCTGAAGGCAGGATGTTTCCAATCGAGATCATAACGTGAATGCACTCGTGAAAAAGAATTCTGGCTATCAGGAATTCAACCCTCTCCTGCAAATTCCAGAATTTGTTTACAATAGCCTCGTCCCAGAGCTGGTAAGGGTTAACCAGGATCATGGACCTGTAGACAATCCTTTTTTCTTTCTGTGAAACCAGGCGTTTGGGATAAAGAGTCATTCCCAGCATTTTTCCGAAAAACTGAATCCTGACAGCCAGATCCCAGCAGTACTCCCACTCCCCTGAACTTACACACTTTATCCTGTAGTAATTTCCATCAAAGTGAACTTTCTCAAGTAGTCGGTACATATCTTTACTGTGTACCTTGATCAGTGATTTTACCCTAGACTCCCGATAGATCCTAAGATCAAAATAAGGCGCATTCGGGATAGAAGCAGAAGATAAATCATGTGACGTAATATTTAGATCCTGGAATCCATAAGACCATAAACTTGAGTTCTCGTCCAAACCATTGACTTCCTTCTCAACTGGAATGGTCTTCTTTCTCATCAAATCCCCTCGCACAAGATTCCCTGTAATAAGATCCCCTATAGGATATTATTACTGAAGATATATATAAATTGGCTAATAGACAACAGGAACTTGAAATAAAGGTTTACCCTGGTTTGGAAAGGTGAAATTTTTCATTTATTTTCGCTTTTTTCCTTAAGATTTCCGCAAACAGGGCAATTGTTTAACTTTGATAGTGAAATTTCACTGAAATTTCCTGAAAGCCCGTTCCAGAACAGAAGGCGGCCTTCCAAAAGCTTACCCTGCCCTGTCAGGAATTTAATCACCTCATTTGCCTGAATGGAACCGATAATCCCCGGGGTTGCCCCTAAAACCGGAAAAACTTCCTTTTTAGAAATGCGCGGGAAAATACAGTAAAAGCAGGGAGTTTCTCCAGGCATTATTGTTGTTACTTGGCCGTCATATCCGGTAACTGCTCCATGGATTAAAGGAATCCTTCTTTTTACGGCAAGCCTGTTAAGCATATGTCTCGTTTCAAGGTTATCAAGCGCATCAACTATAACGTCACATTCGGGAACTAGGGCTTCGAGATTTGATTCGGTAAGCATTTCGGCTATGGTTTCAACCTCAATATCCGGGTTCATGGAAAGCAGTTTTTCCTTTGCCGATTCTACCTTAAGCCTTCCGATATCTTTTTCGTGATGTAGGAACTGCCTGTTTAGATTGCTAGGATCTACGGAATCAAAATCAGCAAGAATTATTTTTCCGACGCCTGCGATTGCAAGATAGGTGGAAACCGGACTTCCCAGCCCGCCTGCTCCGGCAACTAGCACTTTTGCTTTCTTCAACTTTTCCTGCCCTTCTTCCCCAAATAGAAGGATCTGCCGGCTATATTTTTCACGTTCGAAATCATTCATGTAAGGACTTCCGGAATTTGCTCTATCTCTGGATACTGGCTAATTTCAGGATACCAATTGATCTGGTATTAATTAATTTCAGGGTACTGGTAATTTAAGGACGTTAATTAATTTCAGGAAATTGGTCTCTCAAAATACGATTTCTATTTTTCATCACCAGGAATATTCTCATTCAGGTGGATTTGAATCGTTCTCATTAGTGATCGACTTCTTTATGCATAACTTCTTCGGATGGCAAAAGGCAGAATCGGTAGGAACTTTAGTCAAGGTGGATACCAGACCAATCCATAAAATCTGATAAAACCAGGCTTCCGTATTAAGGCAGAAAGATATATCTCTGAGAAGAAACATAATCCGCAGACATATTGGTATTAGGGACATATTGGGTAGGGACAAGAATTTTTAGAAAAATTAATTAAGGCAAGGCCCATAAAAATATGGAGTTCATTTTTAACAATATTCAAGCAGGCTATTGCAATCCATTATTGTAGCATTTTTCTCATATACTGATGGCTTGGTGCTGAAAAAGAGAAATTTATAAAGGTTTTGGAGCTTATGAGAGTCCTGGATTTAAAAAATACGGTTATCAATATTAAACAGGAATTTTCAGACTACTTTAAAGAACGGGATGCGGAAATCAATGGGTCTCTTCTTGCACTCCTTTCCGGCGAACATATCCTTTTACTGGGTCCTCCAGGAACTGCAAAAACTCTTCTTGCAAACAAGATTTGCGAAACTATTGAGGGAGGAAACTTTTTCCATTATCTCCTGACTCGCTTCTCCACTCCTGAAGAGGTATTTGGACCACTTTCACTTAAGGCGCTTGAGAGGGACGAGTTCAGCAGGCGAGTAGAAGGCTACCTTCCAACTGCCCATATAGCCTTGCTTGACGAAATTTTCAAAGCCAATAGCTCCATCTTAAACAGCTTGTTAACTGTATTGAATGAGAGGAAGTACCACAACGGCAAGGAACTTATTGAGGTACCTCTTTTTACTGTTTTTGGGGCTTCCAACGAGCTTCCCGAAGAAGATGAAAGTCTCGAAGCTCTTTACGACCGTTTTTTGTTCCGGTACAGGGTGGATTATATCCAGCACGAAGAGAACCTTGAAGACCTGATCTTCAAAAACACCGATGATTTCATACCCTCAACAAAACTCAATATAGAAGATATAAGGGAAATCCAGAAGAGAGCAAGGGATCTCCCGGTTGATCCCGAGGTTAGGGTAATTATAAAAGCACTCAGAAGAGAACTTAAGAACTCAAATATCTTTATCTCGGACAGGCGCTGGAAAAAAACTGTAAGTATACTTAGGGTTGCTTCAGTCGTAAATGGACATACCAGCGTAAACCGGATGACTGCTGTCCTGCTACAGCACATGCTCTGGGAAGTGCCGGAACAGAAGGAAGCAATCAGGAAGCTTATTCTGAATAGTGTTGTTTCAGGGGGTACAGATACTGGAAAACTGAAACTGGATGTTTTTGACCTAAAAAACTCTATTTACAGTTGCTTGCAGCAGGAACTTCCAGATCTTGTAGCTTGTAATAAGTGCTACGAAGAAGATAGAAGAATAACAGGAAACCTGAAAAGCTCAAGGTTTTCAGGGGTGAAAGCCCAGAAGAACCTCACATTTGACAATGCCCTTGATCTGCTGAAACACCATACCGAGTTTCCAACCCATACTTACAGTTTCGGGCTCGATTTCAGCAATGTCAATAGCTCTCTGAATTTCGAGTCTCTTGCAGAGCAATTCCGCAGGAAATACGGATTTGAGTTCAAGATCAGCCTTGACTACGGCGATAAGAAGCTCTATGAAAAAGAGTACGAAAATTTGGAAGAGCGACTGAACTATTTCAGAAGGCAAATCCAGGAAGAAGAAAAAGCGCTTGAGAAAACCCTGAGGGAAAATCTATGGGTTTCAGAGCAGGACAGCCAGGAAATCCTGATTAAATATCGCTCCAAAAACACGGATATTTACGAGATTGCAAGCAATCTAAACGAAATAAGGCTCTTGCTGGAAAAACCCAGGGTATTTGATGTGACCGTTGAGAAAGCAGAAGAGGTCGCCTGAATACTGAAAAGCCTTTGAGAAATAAGAGATGAATGAAATTAAATTTTTCTACGAATTCTAAAAGTTTCTTGAAATCTATGAAACACTCTCAAAGCTTAAAAAAAATTCCCGGAAAAGAAAGATATGCAGGAAATAAAAAGGCGGAAGGAAGATATCGAAGGCACTCTCGGATCAGGATCGTCCTTATCGTTCAGCCATGCTTTCAATCCTTCTGCAATATTAAATCTCGAACTCAGGGAAGTATTGGCTACTCCGCGAACAATGCCAAGGAAAATCAGGGAAGAAATTGCGGAAATTCTTATTTATGAACTTTTTTCAGAAAATGGGTACGAAATAAAAGATGAAAAGCTATTTATGAGTAAATTCGGAGCTTTTTATCCGATTTTATTAAGTTTGAGGGACTTCAAAGCCTGGACTGAAATAAAAGCTCTTGCCGAAACTAATAACCTGGCAGGTGTTTTCATCCTTAGGACTTTGCTTGAAGAACTCTTTACACTTCTGGATGAGTATGGAAAGATAAAGTCTAAATCTTCAAAAAAGTTTGCAAATAGCTTCGAAAAAAGCCTTAAAGCCCTGAAGAATCTGATCGAGGAAACTCAATCAGTATGGGAAAGAAACAGAGTACATGATATTGAGAAAAATTTCCCATTGCAGGATAATCCAGATAGGTTGCGGGATAATCCGGATATATTCAATCAACAGTCAACTCAAGAAAGCAAACAACAAAGTTCCCTCAAACAGGAAAGTTTCCTACAAGACCCTGAATACGAAAACTCGGAAGATCCAGATCTTCAGGCTGGAAAAGCTGCGGGATCCGAAAGACTTGCTTCAATGACTCTGAACTTCATGTCTTCAGAGAAGGCAGGAGAGGCGTTGGATTCTGTTATAGAAGAAAGCATAGCTGTAAAAATTGAAGAGCTTATCCCTGTGCTTGAAGATCACCTTGAAGTGCTTGAAATTCTCTCAATGCTTTTTCCTGGCAGAGCCTGGGATCATTCCTTGAAGGCTCTTCACAGAGAATATTTCGGAAACCTTGAAAAATACGCTTCAATTCTGAAAAAGAGTTCTGATCTTAATGAGATTCTAGAGCAGGTCGGAAGAATTGAACTTGAGTACGGCTCAAAAAAGCTGAGCCTATCGCCATACAGTAAAAATGAGGTTCATTCGGTCACTTTTTCAGGTGATATCCAGACATTACTTCCAGCAGAAACCGTAAAGTTAAAAAATCCTCTCTTGAAGCGAAAATTCTATGCTGATATGCTTGAAGGAAAACTCCTGACCTACCAGCTAAAAGGAGAGAACTGGAACTCGGATACTGCGGGTAAAAAAAGAAAAGGGCCTGTAGTCGCCCTAGTAGATACTTCTGCGTCGATGCGAGGAAGTCCCGAACTTCTTGCAAAAGCCGTGATTCTGGCAGTTACAAGAAGAATGCTGAAAGAAAACAGGGATGTTAAAGTAATCCTTTTCTCATCTAAGTGGCAGACTGTTGAGATTGAGCTTACAAATAAAAAGCGTATGGGAAAGGAATTTCTTGAATTTCTGAAATTTACTTTCGGCGGCGGTACCGACTTCAATACAGCGCTCCGTGCAGGCCTTAAAGCTATGAAAAATGAAAAAGCCTTTGAGGGAGCTGATCTCCTTTTCCTTACCGATGGTTTTTCAGAACTCTCAGAGAGGCCACTTATCCGGGAATGGAATGAGATAAAAGCTGAAAGAAGAGCCAGGATCTTTTCTCTAATTATCGGAAATTATGATGCCGGCGGGCTGCAACAGGTTTCTGACTACACGTATCTTATAGGGAATGCCGAAAATTGGGATGTTGGGGAAAGCCCTGCAAGTTTTGTGAAGGCAATAAGCAAGCCCTACAGGTTTTAAGTTCTCGGATTTTTTTAAGATATTTCCTGTCTTCTTGCTTCAACTCCTGCGCTTGAAAAGTTTTTGCAGACCCTCTGCGAAGTCCTCTAGGTCTTTCCTGCCTGGGGTTTGATGTCTGGAGATACTTGACAGGATAGCAAACGTAGCCTGTTTACTCCGGCTGGCTCCTTTAAGCAGCCCGATTTCTATCATTGCTACTATCAATTCGGAGATAATTTTGCGATCTCTAGGGCTCAGGTTATTCCATTTTTCATTGAGCTTTCTCGAGGAATCCATTATTGATTCTTTTCTTTCGGATGCTATAGATGAGGCTTTTGAGGAAGCAACTTTTGAAACGCTAATTATCTGCTTCCTTCCATAGGAAGCCGTTTCCAGAAATACTTTAAAGGCATTTCTTGAGATCTTTTTTATTTTTGTTCTTTGATTAATAGGGATTTCCTCTCCAGACTCCTTTTGGAAATTCCTTTCAGAAGCTCTGCTCTCCAGAATTTTACGGACCTCTTCAAAGATTTCGGAAATTTCCTCCTGAGACCTCGTTCTAAGGTATTCTCTGAGACCCTCCAGAAGGTCAGGGTCAACTGACCCGGAATTCAGCTTAGTAGAAGAATCCGGATCGTGGAAAAAAGTTTCATCTATTTCCACGAAATCAGCATCAATTATAGAACTGGATCCAAAAAGATCTTCATGCGATGAAACCTTTCTGAATTTGGATTTCTTTCTGACCCTAAAACCTGCGTCTGAAAATCTGTCGAACACTCTCTCTTTAAGCAAGAAAAATGCACTCCTTAGTGAATAAATGCCTTCGTTCTTAAAATGAAAATCCTCTATTTATTTCGGAACAATTCATAGCCCGGATAACTTTGGCATCAACTCGCTGTTACATATATAAATATATACATATATAAATATAATTAACTGTGTCTCAGTTTATTACCTATCAGGAATTTAACTTTAAGATTTGATATCTTTTTCTGTTCATGGTTTTTGAGTCTTTTTAATTTTTCCCGATTTTGTCCCATGTACGATATTCTCTATAAAATGAATACATGTTCCATTATATTATCGTATAAGATGTAAAATCTTTTGAGAATATACAACAGCGCTGATAATCGTATCAGAGCGTATTTCTCATAAAAATGAAAAGTTTCCTAAAAAGGAAAAATAAGAAGATATACTTCTTTCCGTTTTTTCGTTAATGAGTTCCCAGATTCATTTAATTAAAAAAATATTTTTTACTCAGGGATAATTCACTGTGTATCCTGCGGCTGCGCCATCGTCAACGGCTGTAACTCCACTTCCCTTATCATGGGGAACCCAGACCTGACAGGATCCTGTTGCCGTATTTCCGGATGCATCCATAACTTTATAATTAATTGTGTACACCCTGCCGTTTCCATCTCCCTGTCTTTCTGCTCTTAAGTCAACTGTTTGAGGACTCTTGATAACGATATCCTCTAGGGTATTCCCATCTCCTTCGCCAGAAGCTTCCTTAGGTTCATCGCTGCTCACTGATGTGATTACTATATCATCCATGTTTACATCAGGGTCGCAGGTATCAGTTACAGAAATTCCGCAGTCGGATATTGAGACAGTTTGATATTTATGGTTTGGTGGCCAGAGCACTACTGGTTTACCTGAAGTTGTTATAGTCGGTGCGGTTGTATCCTTCACTGTTATGTCAACGGTATCAGTACTTGAGAATTCCCCATCAAAGACAGTAAGAGTCACTGTTGTTGTTCCCTGGGGAAGGTTTACTATAGGGTTTATACCTTCGGCTGATCCACCGTTCCATGTCCAAGTATATGTCAATGGTGAAATCTGGCCGTCATCAGTAGAGCCTGATCCATCAAGAGTTAAGTCTGCACCTTCTGGATTAGCCTGCTCAAGGACCTGATCAGGACCAGCATTTGCTACTGGCGCGTTATTAGCTGCCATAACTGTTATATAGTTCACAAATTTTTCAGAACATACGCCCTTAGCGTTCCATACCTGTAATCTGACAGTATATACCCCGGGTTTAGTGTAAGTATGTGTTGGATTCTGTTCTCTTGACAGAGCACCATCACCATCACCGAAATACCACATCCATGCAGTTGGACCGCCTGTGCTTTTATCAATAAATTGTACCGTAAATGGCGCTGTTCCTGTTTTACTAACTGCAGTAAGGTGTGCCATTGGTGTTTCTGTTGCTGGATCTGTACCAGGAACTGTTATATTGTGAGAAGCTGTGCTGTAGTAGGGTCCTCTTGTTATTTTCAAAGTAACGGTGTAATCCCCAGGTTCTAGATATGTATGTCCAGGGTTCTTATTTCTTGATGTGCCTCCGTCACCGAAATCCCACATGTAAACCGAAGGGCTTCCGGTACTTTTATCGGTAAATAATACAACGAGCGGTGCGTTTCCGGAAGTTGGGTCCGGAATAAAGTCCGCCTGCAGAACCTCAGCACTTGCAGGCATTGCAAAAATTATTAGCACCACGAGTGATGCTAAAATTAGCGATGCTAGGGAGTTTCTTTTGTTCATTTATGTTCGCCAGATTTATGCTGTTGAAGATTTTCTTTAATGGTCGATGGTAATATGCTTATGAACATCGATCTTAAAAAATATATTATTTATAACTCATATATAAGTGATAAGCCAAATGAGAATACTTTTTATTGCTCAGTGATTTTTGATTAATTGCAGTCAATTGCTATTGTAAATGATGGTATATTTTGGTGATTCTAGAAGATGTTAAAAAGTCTCTAGTCTTTTGGTAACGTCTTAATTTCCGTATCGTGCTAGCAAAAACTGGGGCTAGGTAAAAGTTGGGACTCTGGAAGTAATTAAATTACTTTTTTGAACAAGATACGTAAAAAAGGTGGAAATCAAAAAATAATCTTTCAAAAATAATCTTTCTTATCCTTTATTCTCTAAAAATAACTGCAAATTGGTTCGAAGTTTAAGTAATTATTTTATATGTTTCACGCCTTAGTAGATAATGAGCGAGGTGAAAAGTATGCGTATATTGGATATTAAGGCATTAAAAGGAATTGTATACGGACTCCTTGTCATAGCAGTCCTTTCGGTTGCCTGTGCAGGAGCAGGGGATGAAGATACTGCTGCCATACCTGTAAAAGAAGAAGTACAACCAAAAGTGGCGGCAGATACCGTATCATCTTCGAGTTATGCAGGAGATTATTTCCCCAAATTTGAGAAAATCAAGGTTGACCCGGCTTATAAGCACCTGGAAATTAAACCCGGAGACAGTAAAAATTTTATTGTAACCGTTGAGAACAAAGATAACAAGACAATTGAATTGAAGCCGAAGCCTATAATCACTCCTTACACGGAAAATTTCATAAACGAAAGCTGGATCAGCATAAGTCCTTCCGAAAAGGCTCTTAAGCCCGGAGAAAAACAGGAATTTCAGGTAACGGTGGACATACCGAAGGATGCGGACCTTGGAAGCTATGCCGTACTCCTTGCTTTAACGGAAAAAGTGCCTGAAGGAGACGTAGCCGGTCCTTATTCAAATTTCCCGGGCACGATGCAGCTGAACATACAGGTATGGGTCAAACCATCAATCCAGATTCTTACACCTTATGTAAATGACCTTGTCGAAGCCGGAAAGAATTATACTTATGAAATCAAGCTGAGGAATACAGGCAGTAAAGATATCACAATTTCCCCTGAGCTTACTAAAGACATGTTTTACTCTATGGGAATGCCGGAACAGGCCTTCGGAGACGATGCAATACGCGTAGAAGCTCCTGACAAAATAAAAGCCGGACAGACAGCTATTGTAAAACTTACACTTGCAGTTCCATCTACTGCAAAGGGCAGCTATAGCGGTAGTATTGACCTGAATATTGACGACCCTGGGGTTCGCGAATACGAAGGAATGATTTCCCTGAACTTCCGTATCCTTCCGGTTCCTGAAAAGCCTTATGAAAATACATTCGAAGCCGGAACCGATGGCCCCATTACCCTGGAAATTAGAGCTAACCAGTACGGATACGGCCTGTATACCACCGGAGGAAATCGAAATCTTACGCCTTCCTTTAATGTGAGCCTGATAGATCCTTCAGGAAATAAGGTTACCCCTACCTTTGTAGATACGAAATATAGCGGCTCGGTAACCATAGTAGATGATGCGTACCCGCAGCCATTCTATTTTGCTTCATATCCATTCTTTAGAGGTGAAGGCGATATGGCAACTGGCGGTATGGAAACTAAAAATCAAGGAAGTTACCAGGGAGGAACTACAACCTTTGTTAAAACTTATACCGCACCAGGAGCTGTGGGAAAATGGAAGCTTTCTATCTTTCCCGAAAATACAGAGAACTTTGATTATACAGTAACAATCGGAGCTGCTGAAAAATAAGTAGCTTCTACTTTTTTTCTTTATTCCAGGGCTTTTTTTCTTTTTATTCAGGTATCAGGAGAGAATATAAGTCAGGTTTTTATTTAACTTCTGAATTATGAAAGTTCTAGACTGTTTCAGAATTTTTAAATTTTTTCAATCCTTTTTTATCTTAATCATTTTATTCTTTTTCCTTTCTTTTTTACCCGATTTTGCAGTATATAAAATATGTTAAAGGACTGGTGTGTCTTAAGCTAGAGTAAAAATCAACAATTTTTATACTGGTTAACATATAATTTACACGAGGAATTATTTTGAGGTTTTGGGGAAAAAGCAGAGGGCAACACCTTCAATTAAAGCAAACTTTTGTATGTAAAAAGGGTGTAGTAAACCCGAAGGAATAAAATAGTCTTAAGATAAGATGGGGCTTTCATACAATAAAGAGACTCACACGATAAAGAGAAAATCTATAATATTATGGTTTTATTTTCATATTTTTGCTGGAGGTAAAAAATCTATGAGAGAAGGTCCAGACCCATTTGGGGTAAGAGACACTATTGAAACAGCTGCTGGAAAAGCTACAATTTACAGATTGGGCAAACTGGAAGAAAAAGGCTTTGAGGGAATTTCCCTGCTTCCTTACTCCATAAGGATCCTGCTGGAATCCCTGCTCAGGCACGCAGATACTGAAAAGCATATAATAACTGCCGAGGATGTGGAGGCTCTTGCCCGCTGGAGCCCTGAAAACGTAAGTGACAGGGATATCCCGTTCATTCCGTCAAGGGTAATTATGCAGGACTTTACAGGAGTTCCGGCTGTAGTAGACCTTGCAGCCCTTCGCTCGGCAATGCAGCGCCTTGGAGGCGATCCTACGAAAATAAACCCTGTTATCCCTGCCGACCTTGTTATTGATCATTCGGTCCAGGTGGATTCCTACGGCACGGCATATTCCCTTGAGGAAAATGAGAAAAAGGAATTTGAACGCAATACAGAGCGTTATTCCGTCCTGCGCTGGGCCCAGAAAGCCTTTGATAATCTCAGAGTGGTGCCTCCTGGAAGGGGAATTATCCATCAGGTGAACCTTGAGTACCTGACCCCACTTGTGCATCTCAAAGAGAAAAATGGGGAGTTATTTGCATTTCCTGACACCCTTGTAGGGACAGACTCTCACACTACAATGATTAACGGGATTGGAGTACTCGGCTGGGGAGTAGGAGGCATAGAAGCCGAGGCTGTAATGCTCGGGCAACCTTACTATATGCCTGTACCTGAGGTCGTAGGCTTCAAGCTCTACGGGAAACTTGCACAGGGAGTCACTGCCACTGATCTTGTCCTGACAATTACGAAGATGCTTAGAAAAGTGGGAGTTGTCGGCAAATTCGTGGAGTTTTACGGACCAGGTTTAAACTCACTCAGTCTTCCTGATAGGGCAACGATCTCCAATATGGCTCCTGAATATGGAGCAACCCTTGGAATTTTTCCACCAGATGCCGAGACCCTTGCCTACCTGAGAAGAACTGGCAGGAGCGAAGAACAGGTTGACCTTGTGAAAAAGTATCTGGAAGCCCAGGATCTTCTGTACTCCGTTAACAAGCCTGATCCCGTTTTCAGTACTACCCTGGAACTGGATATGAGCACGGTGAAGCCCTGTCTTGCAGGCCCGAAACGCCCTCAGGACCAGCTTTTCTTGAGTGAGGTGCCTGAAAACTTCCGTGAAACTATGCAGCAGACCTTTATCCGAAAGAAAGATTCAGGGCTTGAACTTTCCCAGGATCCTGCTTATCAGCGCTGGATTAGTGACGGAGGGGCGCCTGTAGAGGAACCTGAAACCTATGTTACAGAAGAGGAAAAAGCAGAATCTCTGGAGAAAGCCTTCAGGGTAACACACGGCTCCGTAGTGATTGCAGCAATTACTTCCTGTACCAATACCTCAAATCCTTCAGTTCTGATAGGGGCCGGGCTGCTTGCGAAGAAGGCTGTAGAAAAGGGCCTTCATGTCAAGCCTTTTGTAAAAACAAGTTTCTCCCCAGGCTCAAGGGTAGCTACGGAATATCTTAGAACTGCAGGCCTTTTGCCTTATCTCGAAGCTCTTGGTTTCCACCAGGTAGGTTACGGCTGTACAACCTGTATAGGTAACAGTGGTCCTTTACCTGAAAAAGTCGCTAAGGAGATTGAGGAAAATGACCTTACTGTTGCAGCCGTACTCAGCGGAAACCGGAACTTCGAAGGTCGGATTAACCCTCTTGTCAGGGCAAATTTCCTTGCTTCTCCACCTCTTGTTGTAGCCTATGCAATCGCAGGTACTGTAAATATCAATCTTGAAACAGATCCACTTGCTTATGACCCCAACGGGCGCCCGGTTTACCTCAAGGATATCTGGCCTGCAGAGGAGGAGATCAGGGATGCTGAAAAGAACAGCATCAAACCTTCAATGTTCGAAAAAGAATATTCCGGTGCGCTTGAAGGCCCCAAACGCTGGAAAGAGCTGGAAGCCCCGACAGGTACCCTATATGATTGGAACCCTATGTCCACATACATTCAGGAACCTCCATATTTCATGGATTTCCCGCCTGCTTCACCATCACCTGCGGATATAAAGAATGCAAGAGTCCTGGCCCTTTTCGGGGACAGTATTACTACTGACCACATTTCTCCTGCAGGGGATATCCCGTCAGACAGTCCTGCAGGCAGGTACCTGATTTCCTGGGGTGTGAGCCCTGAAGATTTCAATTCTTATGGGTCTCGAAGAGGTAATCACGAGGTAATGATGCGCGGAACTTTCGGGAATATTCGGCTCAGGAACAGGCTTGTGGACAGGGAAGGAGGCTGGACCGTATACCATTCCAGGAAAGAGGACTTCCCCGAGGAAGCCTGCGGAGGAATCCCAATTTATGACGCGGCTATGCTTTATGCGGAAAATAATATTCCCCTGATCGTTATTGCAGGAAGAGAATATGGGACCGGCAGTTCCAGGGACTGGGCGGCCAAAGGTACGTTCCTGCTCGGAGTTAAAGCAGTTATTGCCGAGTCTTTCGAGCGTATTCACAGAAGCAACCTTGTAGGCATGGGAGTTCTTCCATTGCAGTTTAAAGAAGGTGAGAACGCCGATATCCTTGGTCTCACAGGAAAAGAAAGCTATGATATTCTGGGCATTGAATACATGGAACCCCACGGAAAACTTATTGTGAGGGCAAAGGACGAAAATGGTAATGAAGTGCAGTTCCAGGTTACTTTGAGGCTGGATTCGGCCGTAGAAATCGAGTATTACACGAATGGCGGGATTTTGCATAAATTCCTGCGAGATTCAGTGAAGAAAAAATAACAGGTTAGCAGTACCAGAATTAGACAAAGAATCTTTTTGAAAGGGTTTCACAAGCTTTATATAAACTCTCCTGTTTTTTTGAAACCTTTTCTTTTTCTTGGATCGAAATGAGGGTTATAGAGAGTTCTTTTAATTCTCAAAGGCATTTTGAGGGAAACTTTATTCTAAAAGAGCATATTTCTTTTTTAATATAACCTATAGGTTTAAGGCCGTGGCATCTTTAATATTTAAAAAATAATTATAAAGATTCAGAGATATAATTTCAACAAATTTAATATACTTATTCGATAATAATAGGAATGAATTGTCACCCTATTTTTGGGTCCTAATAAGACCCTTCGTGTTAAATCTTCCACGTATAAGCAGAGGATTCCCCAAACTTCAAAGTTTTTTGAAAATCCTCTAGGCATAACTGTGAGGTAGAAAATGAGTAAAAATATATGTTTCATCGATGGGTTAGAGGGCATTCTGAAATACAGGGAGGTAGATATTAACCAGCTGGTTGAGCTTTCCTATGATGCCGTTTCCTATCTGCTTATCCAGGGAGAGCTCCCCGGAGATAAGGAACTTGCCGAGTATTCAGCCTGCCTGCATGGGGAGCGTGAAGTCAATAGGGAGGTTCTGGACGTTATCCACATGTGCAATTTCAATATTGATTCTATGGAAGCGCTGCGTACAATAGTTTCCTTTATATCTCAGTTCGATCCGGACATTAACGACAGCTCTCCTGAAGGAAATATGAGAAAAGCCACACGGTTAATTGCCAAGATCCCAACGATAGTTGCTGCGTATTATAGAATCGCAAATGGAAAGGAACCTGTGCCCCCTGATCCCTCTCTCTCCCACGGAGCTAACTTCCTGTATATGATCAGGGGAAGCAAACCAAGTCAATTGGAAGCTGAGATCATGGAAAAAGACTTCATCCTCAGCGCCGAACACGAATTAAATGCCTCTACTTTTTCTTCAAGAGTTACTGCCTCTACCCTTTCAGACCTCTATTCTGCTGTTGTTTCAGGACTCTGTACCCTTAAAGGTCCTCTGCATGGAGGGGCAAGATCAGAAGTTGTGAACATGATCGAAGAAATTGCCTATCCGGAGAATGCGGAGAAGGTTGTGCTTGAGAAACTCGCAAAGAAAGAAAAGATAATGGGTTTCGGGCATAGAGTATACAAGACTTATGATCCAAGGGGCTTAATCTTTAAGCAGCTTGCCAAGCAACTCGCCGAAGCAAAAAGGGATATGCACTGGTACGAAATAGCGGAAATAATAGAAAATACTGTTGTCTGCGAACTTGTGGAAAAGAAAGGAAAGCCAATTTATCCCAACGTTGATTTCTACTCGGGAGTTGTTTACAAGTATATGGATATTCCCCCTCAACTTGCAACATCAATTTTTGCAATCGGGCGGGTCTCAGGCTGGATAGCTCATTGCTTTGACCAGTATGAGAAGAAAAGGATTATAAGGCCAAGAGCTTTCATGCTTGACGAGTGTTAAATGACTTTTGGTCAAGCACAACCATTGCGCAGTTGATCACGCCAAGTCGAGCCTTTGGTTAAGCTTTCCTTAGGAAAGGTTGCGATCAAACCTTTTTTAAAAAGGTTTGCGGACAATCTTTTTATTATCTGACAGCTTTTTGATATCCAGATGCCCATGAGTTTTAGAGTTTTCATCGACCAGTTGAAAGAAAACGGAAAACTGGTAGAGATTTCGCATCCCGTTTCTCCGAGGTTCGAGGCTTCGCGAATTGCGAAAAATACAAAAGCTCCTGTTCTTTTCCATAATATTTCGGGTTCAAAAGTCATAATGAACCTTCTTGGATCAAGGGATGAACTGGCTTCCATGCTCGGAGTCCCTAAGGAAGAAATCATAAAAAGACTTTCGAAAGTTTCTCCTGAAGGGGAAGTGCGACTGGTTTCAAAGTCTCCAACCCTTGAGGTAATAGAAAACGAGGTTGACCTGACAAAACTTCCTATTCTTACACATTTTGAGAAAGACGGGGCCCCGTATATAACAGCAGGGATTGTAGTTTCCGAGTATGGAGGCACGATTAACGCTTCCATTCACCGTCTTATGCTTGTAGGAAAAGATAAACTTGCAGTCCGCTTGGTTCCTCCAAGGCATACCTATCTCCTGCACAAAAAAGCTGCCGAAAAAGGCGAATCTCTGCCTGTTGCAATCGTGCTTGGCTGCGACCCGGCAATTATTTACGCGACTTCTACAAGGGTTCCTGTAGGAAAAGAATTCGAATACGCAGCCGCCCTACGAGGAGCTCCTGTTGAGCTTTTTGAGTGTGCAAATGGGGTAAAAGTTCCTCATGCTGAGATTGTGCTTGAAGGTTATATTGATCCTGTAGAGAAGGTTGATGAAGGGCCTTTTGTGGACATTACCGGAACCTATGATGTGGTAAGAAAAGAACCTGTTATTCATATTACCCGAATCATTCACAGAAAAGACCCAATCTATCACGGGATTCTGCCAGCCGGCCCTGAGCATCTCCTTATGATGGGCGTGCCTTACGAACCAAGGATTTACAGGGCTGTCGGGGAGGTTACGACTGTCAAAAACGTTGTGTTGACCGAAGGAGGATGCTGTTATCTCCATGCAGTCGTTCAGATTGAGAAGCAGACTGAAGGGGATGGAAAAAATGCTATTATGGCAGCCTTTGCAGCCCACACGAGCCTTAAGCATGTAGTGGTTGTGGATGAGGATATAAATATTTTTGACCCGAACGATGTTGAGTTTGCAATTGCCACGAGGGTAAAAGGAGATATGGATATTCTGATTATTCCCAATGTCAGGGGCAGTTCTCTGGATCCGCGGGGAGCTCCTGACGGAACGACTACAAAAGTGGGAATTGATGCTACAAAAGTGCTTGTAGAAAAGGAAAATTTTGAAAGGGCCGTAATTCCGGAAGAATAAATAAAGGTTATTTTAAGCATCTGGCAATTACCGAGTGAATTTCAATGTATCTTACAAAAGAAGAAGAGCGAATCTTGAATGGAGAAACCGGAGAGACTCTAAGGCAGGCTATCGAAATCTTGGTGGCTCTTGGAGATATTTACAGTGCAGACAGGCTTATTCCCATCAAAAGCGCCCAGATTGCAGGGGTTTCTTACAAAACTATGGGCGATGCAGGCCTTGAATGGATTTCAGACCTGCAGGGCAAGGTTAAGGTTCCTGCGATTCTGAATCCTGCCGGGATGGATCTGCAAGACTGGAAAAGGCTCAAAATCTCGCCCGATTTTGCGGAAAAACAAAAATTGATTGTTCAGGCATATGAAAAACTGGGAATTCGATGTGAGTGCACATGTACGCCTTATACTCTTGAGGGTTTTGACGCCGGTTACGGCGACCACCTGGCATGGAGCGAATCGTCAGCCGTCTCTTATGCAAATTCTGTACTTGGAGCCAGGACAAACCGGGAAGGTGGACCGTCAGCCCTTTCTGCGGCACTTCTCGGGAAAACTGCAAATTATGGATTCCATCTGGATGAAAATCGTGTGCCTGAGGTCTCATTTGACGTAGAATCTCCATTAAAGGGGTCAGATTATGGTGCTCTCGGTTATGTAGCTGGCAAACTTGCAGGTAGCAAAGTACCTGTTTTTCAACTCAGGAATACACCGGATGCGGATGAATTAAAAGCACTCGGAGCTGCAATGGCAGCTTCAGGAGCAGTTGCCCTTTACCATGTGGAAGGAGTGACGCCTGAGATTTGTAGAGTGAATTTTGAAGCCCCGGCAGAAAAAATAACTATTGAGAGAAGCCAGCTTGACGAGGTTTATGAGAGCCTGAAAGAAGCCTGCAAAAAACCCGAATTGATAACTATAGGATGTCCTCACTGCTCGGCAAGGGAGCTTGAGAAAGCAGCCGAACTGCTGAGAGGAAAAACGGTTTCAAAAGAGTTCTGGATATTTACCTCAAGGGAACTTGCAAACCGCTATCCGGAGTATATCAGGACTATCGAGAAAAGCGGAGCTAAGGTTGTCTGCGATACCTGTATGGTAGTTTCTCCTGCTACCAACAGCTATTCCTGCGTTATGGTAAACTCAGGAAAAGCGCTTGCTTACGTGCCAGGGATGTGCGGGGCTGAAGCCGTATACGGAAGTATGGAGGCGTGTGTAGAGGAAGCAGTCGGCAGGACTGAAAACAAGGCAGGTGATTCCAATTAAACTTAAAGGCAGGACAATTTCCAGAGGATGTGCAAAAGGGGAAGTACTACTCTCTAGAGATCCCATTTCCTTCCTTGGCAGTGTAGACCCGAAAACCGGGGTTGTAATTGAAGAAAATCATGCCCTTGAAGGAAAATCAATCCAGAATAAGGTTCTTGTTTTCCCCCATGGAAAAGGCTCTACAGTTGGCTCGTATGTTATGTATCAACTGAAAAAAAACGGAGTCGCCCCTTCAGCGATAATAAATCTGGAAACCGAACCTATAGTTGCAGTTGGAGCTATTATTTCTGAAATCCCACTTGTTGATATGCTTGAGAGAAACCCTTACGAAGTATTAAATGATGGAGACCTTGTTCTGGTTAACGGAAGCAAAGGATATGTTGAGCTTCTCAAACAGGAAACTAATAAACCTGAAAACGATGAAATGAAAGATAATCAGGAAAATTAAAAACGGTAATTTAAGGCCCAAAGGCTGACAGATAAAACTGAGAATGAATAAATCTAAAATAAAATCTTAATCTGGGAGATAGGAACTCCAAAATGAACCAGGAAAACCATAAGAAAGGCAAAGGAAAATTCAATGCCGAAGAAACGGTTTCGCGTTTGTACCCTTACATAGTTAGGGTATTTGACGTTTATGAGATCCAGAATTCCGGGGAAGCCCTTTACTTATATGGAACTCCTAAAACCGATGCTGCAAATATTACGGGAGAACTCTGGGAGCCTTTACAGCAATTTGGGTTTGGATGCACGCTGAAGTACGAGCTTGGAGAATATGTACTGCTGGTTTTTCCTGAAAAGAAGAAAAAGGAAAAGACCTGGGTAAACATTGTTCTTTTCATAGCGACATTTTTTACAACCATGGTTTGTGGAGCCTGGATGTCCGGAGCGGACCTAGAAAACGGGCCTCTCCAGCTTTTCCGGGGCTTACCCTTTACCCTTGCGATAATGGCTGTTCTCGGTTCCCATGAAATGGCTCACTATGTAATGGCCAAGTATCATGGAATGGAGGCATCTCTTCCTTATTTCATTCCTTTTCCCACATTTATCGGGACTATGGGAGCGTTAATTCGCTATAAAGGACCTGTGCCTAGCCGAAAAGCACTTTTTGATGTGGGAGTTGCAGGGCCACTGGCAGGTCTGCTCATGTCAGTTGCAGTTACTGTAATAGGACTTAACCTTGAGGCGCCTACAGTAAATCCCTTGACCAATTCTACGATGCTTGATCTCGGCCTGCCTCCCCTTTTCGTGTTTATCCAGAATCTTGTCGGAGCTACAGGAGAAACCCTTCATCCTGTAGCCTTTGCAGGCTGGGTAGGAATGTTCGTAACCCTACTCAACCTTCTTCCTGCAGGGCAACTTGACGGTGGGCACATCCTCAGGGCTATGATGGGTAAAAAAGCGGAGAAGATCTCGTTTCTAATGCCGCGTATTATGTTGTTGATAGGGCTTTATGTAATTTACTGGCTGAAGGAAGATGGATTTATATGGGTTTCCTGGGCTCTTTTACTCTGGATTTTTGCGGCGGCAGGACATCCTTCTCCCCTGCACGACAAAGTAGAACTGGACAAAAAACGTATCTTTATAGGGATCATTACTTTTATCCTGGGCTTACTATGCTTTACTCTGATACCTTTTAAGTCAATTTCCTAAATGAGCTCGGGGTTCTAAAAACGGAGGAAAATAATGGATGTAAACTTCCGGTACAGCAAAAAAAACTCTTACAGCTTTGCAGTCCTTTCGCCTTTACTGCCGGAAGCCGGGTTTGTAGATAGGCCTGTAAACGGGATCATGATTTACAGCTTTACAACGCGCCAGGCCGAAAAGGTATTTCTGGAAGTAAATAATGCAGGCACGAATTCGATTTTTATTGCAGGAGGCCCTCATCCATCTGGATCACCAGAAGAGACGCTTGAATACTTTGATTATGTCGTAATTGGAGAAGGGGAGGAAACCCTTCCTGAACTTGTGAAAGCGATTTTGGGAAATGGGGATCCACAAAAAGTACCTGGCATTGCATACAGGGACGCGGAAACGGGCAAAGTTATCATAACTCCAAAAAGGCCCTATGCAGACCTTGATTCCTATCCCTGCTTTAATCCTGAAAAACTCAGGGCTCCTATTGAAATTAGCAGGGGATGCCCCTGGGGATGTAAGTACTGCCAGACTCCTAGGCTCTTCGGGAGAGAAGTCAGACACAGAAGCATAGATTCCATTGTGAAAAATGCAGGATATTATAACGATCTTCGCTTCATAGCCTCAAATGCCTTTGGTTACGGCAGTGATGGGATTCACCCCAGGTTTGATAAGGTGGAGAGGTTACTTTCCGCACTGCACAAACTGCCTGATAAGAAAATCTTTTTCGGGACCTTTCCTTCGGAAGTGCGTCCGGAATTCGTAACCGATGAATCTGTTGAGCTTGTGAATAAATACTGCGCAAACGATAGCCTTAGCCTTGGGGCTCAGTCTGGCAGCGACCGAATTTTAAAGGAGATCCAAAGAGGGCATACTGTTGGAGATAGTATTTCAGCAGTTGAGTGTTGTCTGGATCATGAAATCGTTCCTGCGGTTGATTTCATCTTTGGCCTTCCTACCGAAACCGAGGAAGATCAAGAAAAAAGCCTTGACCTTGTCCGCTGGATATGCAAGAAAGGAGGTATTGTAAGGGCTCATTACCTGACTCCCCTTCCAGGAACTCCATATGCATCGGCTGTCCCTGAAGAAGTAAGTGATCAAGTAAGGCGAGAGCTTGGAAAACTTGCCCTTGGCGGTAAACTCACAGGATACTGGGAAAAACCCCGAAAATTTGAAAAAAAGTAAAATTAGAGAAAAAGGAAAATTAAAATATCCAGGTTAAAAGCCTAATCTGGAATTCCAGTCTCAGCTTTAAAACCAGGCCTAACGTTTTGGATTCGATACATCCCTTGATAAATTCAGCACAAGTTATTTGCTAGACAATTCCGCACATATTGTTTGCTTTTAATTCTATTAATAATATTCTTTATCAACTCCATTATCCGAATTTGGTTTTAATTCGATTTTTCTATTTTTTTCAGTCTGTTATCTGGAATATGCTTTTTGTTCCTTATTTTTGACTGAGTCTCATTTTTTGAATTAATTTCTTGATCTTGCACTTTCGATTGATCTTGTACTACCGGCTGTTCCTTTAATCAAATAATACTTCGAGTTTAGCTACTTTTCCAGTTCAGAAAGTGTACGTTTTGAGCTTAGGAGGTTCTCATACTGACATACTTATATTCGGAATGATTTCCCATTTTTAATTCCATATGTAATAAAGTAATTGATGTATTTATAATTTGTTGCTACTAATTTTAAATTTATGCATACCTATCTATAAAGTGCTCTTGAGCGCTACTACTTTTTTGTGAGTGCTTTAAGCTTTCTTTGAAAAAGCTTGATCGCAAGCCTTTTCAAAAAAGGCTTGAGCGAAAACCCCCTAGCGACATTAGGGTTTGAGGAACTTGTCCCCAAACCCTATACGGCGTGATCAACCGGCGCAACGGTTGCGGTACAGCATTTTTGATATTGTGGTTTTCTGCGGTTACTAAAGAATTTATTTTAAATGCTTTGTTCAAAATTGTATTCGAAGACGTAGTTTACGAAGATATTTATTATTCATTTGGCAACTGAAGCTTTTTCGGCTCTTATGACCATTTGCAGACCTTCCTGCATGAGTTCTTCTGCTCGTTCTTGCTTTTTTGCTTCGGCAAAGATTCGGAAAATCGGTTCCGTGCCTGATGGGCGGATAAGAACCCAGCCGTCTTCATACCAGATTTTGACTCCGTCGATTGTATCCATTTTAAGCCCAAGGCCTGAGGCTTCGTATTTTACTTTTTCCATTGTGGTATGCGTATTTACAGAAGGTATTTTGGTTTTTGCATTGAAGTATTGAGGTACACTCTTAGCAAGCTCGGAAAGCTTTTTCCCGCCAGCCAAGATTTCTAGGATTTTGGCACAGGCCATTGCTCCATCCCTGCAATACTGATGTTTGGGGAAAATAAGGCCTCCATTGCCCTCGCCTCCGAAAACCGCATTTACTTCCATCATCTTTCGGGCGACATTGATAGAGCCAACTGCTGTCCAGTAAAGTTCGGCGCCTTCCTCTTTTGCCACATCGGCCATACGTTGCGAAGAACTGACAGGAGTTACTATAGGTCCTTTTTCACGTTCAAGAATATATTTTGCCATCATGGCAAGCAGAACTTCCTCATTTAAGAATTCGCCATTTTCATCCATAAAGACAATTCTATCCGCATCCCCGTCGTGAGCTGCTCCGAGGTCGGCCCCGGTAATTTTCACAAGTTTGGAGAGTTCAGTTAAAGCATCGGGTGTGGGTTCAGGATTTCGCCAGGGGAAAGTCCCATCCGGTTGAGCTTCAAGAGTTAGCACATTGCAACCAAGTTCCCTGAGCAAGAAGGGAAGAGTAAGTGAACCTGCTCCGCAACCTGTATCAACAACTACCTTGAGTTTGCGGCTGCGAATCTTTTCGGCATCTACTGCGTTGATAATATTCCTAATATAATAATCATTGGCACTGGGATCAATTCTAAAACTGCCGGTCTTATCCCAAGATACAATGGAGTATTTTCCTGAAGAGTAAATTTTTTCGATCTCTTTTTCTCCATCCCTAGGAAACTCTGTACCATCCCCAGCGATTAATTTGATCCCGTTATATTCTCTTGGGTTGTGGGAAGCAGTAATAACTATCCCGGCATCAGCATAATCGCGCACATAATACTGAATAGAAGGAGTAGGAAGAGTTCCCACGTCAATTACATTCAGGCCTGTTGAAAGAGCTCCGGCAATTGCGGCAGACTTCAGCATCTGACCTGAAATCCGGGTATCACAGCCTATAGCAACCGTGCCTTTCGAACCCATATATGTACCAAGGCTCCTGGCTAAATTGACAGCCATTTCTGGATTTATAAATTCATTGGCGATACCACGTACACCATTAGTTCCGAATAATGCCATGTAAGGTCTCCATCTTTGTAATTTGAATGAAAAACTTGGTATTCAGGCAAATCTGCTCTTTAATTTGAATTATTACAGTAAATAAAGCTCTGATACGAAACAAAGCTCTTGTAATAAAAACATTACAACGATTTTAAGATGCCGCTACTTTGAGAAGATTCTCAATTAGAAATAGTGTCCTTTAAGTAAACCCATAAATCCCCTTTTTCAGCTATTTTAAGTTGCCTGATTATAGGGCTGGCAAATACATATATCTTATTAGCTGAAAATCCGTTATTAATGGCTACTGATAAGATAAAATTGATAAAGGAGGCTATAAAAGCAAGAGAAAGTGCGGTCATTGCATTTTCAGGAGGAGTAGACAGTACGACTCTTGCAGCCCTTGCTTTTGAGGTACTTGGGGAAAAGGCCCTTGCCGTAACCATAGATTCCCCGCTTTTTCCAAGGAAACAGCTGGAAACTGCTGTCGAGACAGCCTGTGAAATTGGAATTGAGCACAAAATTATACATTATTCTCAGTTGAGCCTTCCTTATTTTTCCGCAAATACATTAAACAGGTGCTATTTCTGTAAAAAAGCCCTGCTTGAAACCCTGCTGGATTTTGCGGAAAAAGCAGGATACAATGTTGTACTTGAGGGCACAAATTCCTCTGAAATGCTTGGGGAGAACCGTCCTGGGTACAGGGCGGTGCAGGAAGCTGGAGAGAAGGTCTTTTCTCCTTTCGTGGAATTTGACGTGACAAAAGATGAAATCAGGGAGATCGCTTCTGAACTTTCCCTTTCAGCAGCCAGCAGGCCGTCTGCAGCTTGCCTTGCCACTCGTATTCCCTACGGAAAGCCAATAACTGTCGAAGTTCTCCAGAAAATCGAAAAGGCTGAAGAATTTCTCTTTTCCCTGGGGTTTACCCAGTTCAGGGTCAGGGTGCATGAGAACATTGCCCGCATAGAAGTAATTCCAGAGGAATTAGAAAATGCTTTACTAAAAAGAGAGAAAATTTCCAGATATTTAAAATCTCTGGGCTTTGACTACGTAACCCTTGACCTTGAGGGCTTTCGGAGTGGGAGCATGGATGAACCTTATACCTTAAAGAAAGCTTGATTATCTGAAAAAATAATCTGAAAAAATAATTAAGGAAAAATATGACAGACATTCTTATCCGAAGAGCCAGAAAATCAGATCTGCTGGCAATTCAGAGACTCCTATCCACTTACTTTCTTGACATGGAAAAACTTGAAACTGAAGATTTCGTACTGGCTGAAATCAATGGAAAAATTATGGGATGTGCAGCCCTTATAAAATCCGAATCTCACGGTAGAAATTTCCTAGAGATTCATTCTATTGCAGTCCATCCGAACTTCAGAGGAAAAGGGATTGGAACCAGGCTTGTTAAGTACCTTCTAACAACTATCGAGGATCTAAGCTGCGGCTTGTATGTTAGGACAACCGCCCCTATATTTTTTGAAAAATTGAATTTTAAAAAAATAGAGAACTCCGAAAAGTTATCCCTCTGGGAAGACTGCGAAAAATGTGAACATTTTGAGAAGTGCACGCAGCATGTGATGAATTATTCTTATAAATTCTAAACTTCCGGCTCAATTGTTAAGCTCCCTTCCTAGGCTCTCCGAAAAACTATCTAGTGTCGTCTTGTTTTGAAAATCGAGAAATACGAGTCTTTTTCCATGTTCTAAGTTTTTTGATTGATAGGTCAATTGTTGTTAGCTGAAGCGGTATCTAATTTTTACGGTCTTAATTTTTACGACTTTCAAAAAAATGAAAAAGATTTCAAAAGTATTATATATGGGGACAACTTTCATTTAATCTTAGCAACCATCGCAAATAGTTAGGATTTTTACGAAGAAAATTTTCAATGTTTTCCAGGGTGTCTAGCGATGGTAGCCAATTACAAGTAGAATAAATGCTTGATTTATCGATTTTCAATTTTGATAACCTTAGAGGATAAAAAGCACTAAAAGAAATAAAAAAAATGGAAGAGGAATGAGAAATGAAAAAGAAAACTTATTCAATAGTTTTAGCTTCAATATTTATCATATTTTTAATTTTTGTTTCATCTATAGCATCGGCATCTCCTGAACAAAATATGCGAACCACTGCTCCACCACAGATCACAAGTGGAGCCGGCGACCCGTCGGATGACCAGGTTCTATCCGATGAAGTATCTACAGATGGAAACGGTATAGCTACAGAATCTATACAAGCTGCCGCACCCAAGATCGCTGAAACAAGGATCACAACCAATGCATCTGAGCAGTATACCCCTGTTATCTATGGTAACAAGATTGCGTGGGAAGATTATCGTAATGGAAACTGGGATGTATACATTTATGACCTTTCTACTAAAAAGGAAACCTCTACTCTCAATGCATCAAATCAGTATTCTCCAGATATCTACGAGAACAGGGTTGTGTGGACAGATGAGCGTAACGGAAACTCCGAAATCTATCTGCAAGATCTTTCTACTAAAAAGCAAACTCGTATAATCACTAATGAAGTATATAATTGGGACCCTGGAATCTACGGTGACAAGATTGTCTGGACAGGTTATCCGGGTGAAGACTACGAAGGTTACAATATTTACATGTACGACCTTTCCGCTAAAAAGGAACAAATGATAGCTGCCCAAGCATTTTCTCCTGCTATATATGGTAACAGGGTTGTGTGGGTAAACGATAACTTTGGATATAGCGATATCTACATGTACGATCTCTCTACTAAAAAGCAAACTCAAATTACCAATAACGGACTCGCAAACTATCCTGCAATCTATGGTAACAGGATCGTGTGGACGGATTGGCGCAATGAAAACGCTGATATCTACATGTACGACATTTCCACCAAAAAGGAAAAAAGAATAACCACCAATCCATCAGCTTCGTATTCTCCTGCAATCTATGGAAACAGGATTGTGTGGATGGATGATCGCAATGGAAACTGGGATATCTATGTGTACGATCTCGCCACTCGACAGGGGAGTCACACTACCGATAAGTCAGATCAGTGGAGTCCTGATATCTATGGCGACAAGATAGTGTGGATAGATTCCCGCAACGGAAATGCTGATATCTACATGGGCACCCTTTCAACTTCCCCGGTTGCTGCATTCTCTGCATCTCCGACCTCAGGAAAAGCCCCCCTGAAAGTGACATTTACTGACAAGAGTACAGGATCGCCAACTTCATGGAAATGGAGCTTTGGAGATGGAAAATCTTCAACATCTAAGAGTCCTGCATATACTTACAGTAAAGCAGGAAAATATACTGTTAGCTTAACAGTAAAGAATGCAGCCGGAACAAATACGAAAACAATAAAGAATTATATAACTGTAAAAACAGCTCCTGTAAAACCGATTGCTGCTTTTTCTGCAACTCCAACCGCTGGAAAAGCCCCACTAAAGGTGCAGTTTACTGATAAAAGTACCAATAGTCCAACTTCTTGGAAATGGAGTTTTGGAGACGGAACATATTCAACAGCAAAGAGTCCTGCGCATACATACAGTAAAAAAGGAAAGTACACTGTGAGCTTGACAGTAAAGAATGCTGCGGGAAGTAACACTAAAACTATATCTGGATATGTAATAGTTAAAAGCAAATGAATATCGTAAATTGAAAAACAAATAAAAAGGGCAAGACTAAAGGACAGTGGGGGATTCACATATTTAATCTATAGATTCAAAATTTTCTGCCTTCTTTTGGTTTGATTTGGCGGCCATTACTTTGAATATTTATTTCATGTATGTTTTTCCATTAACTGACTATATCAGAAACTTTAAAAATCTAAAAAAGTTTAAACATAATCAACACAGGTTGACGAAACATTATTTTACGAAAAAAGATAATGAAGCACCTTATGCTCACCCTTGGGATAGTAAATACCTACGATAAGATCAAAATTCTCGATGCGCATTATCGGGCAATTGCAAGAGCTGCTCCAATCTGTCATGCTTTTGGATTTCACCTTGCCCTTTATGATTTCCCTTTCAAGATGACCGCAGAAGAACTGGTGGCTTATGTGATGGAAAAGACCACAATCGGGGAATCGGGAAGTTATCTCAAAATCCTTTATGAAAAAAACCATCTGTCAGTATCCGATCTTCCAAAGAAGGGGTTCCCTTCTCAGTTTGGGGAAATTGTAATCACTACCTCAAAACCTGACCCAAAAAGACAGGTTACACCCATAAAGATTGCCGAGGAAGCCCTTCGAAATCGCTCTTTTCTGTTTCTTGTAGGGCTCGGGCATAAAGGGCTTCCAAAAGAGCTCTTTGAGAGAGGAAAATACCATCTTGACATTACTTCCAAAGGGCTTTCTCTTGAGACCTGCACAGCAATAGGTGCGATTCCGGCCTACCTTTCAGGACTCATGGTAAACCTTGAAACGAAAAAATAGATTTCTGGCGCAAATTTCTGAAATTGAAAACTGGGGGTTATTCCACTTATTCGCTCAAATAATTTGGTTTAACTAAAAGAATTTCGAATTAATTTAAAGAAATTCCGGAACCGATATATATTACAATTGACAATTAATACTTGTTGTGGGTAAGAACAACGCTTGTTGCGCTGTTGTGGGGTTTTTAGCCCAAAGGAATACAACCTATCCTGCTTTTAGGTTTTGTCCAGAAGGATTGAAGGCTAACCTTATCGCAGGAATTTGTACACAGGGATTTAGAGAATGATTTTGATTAAAATTCCTGGGAAGAATTTTGGGAATTCTAACCTGCACTCAATTGCCGCTTCCGAAAAAGGCTGGGAACTTTTACCCTGATTGCAGGGCCCTTGTATCCAGAAGGACTAACTCTACCCGCATTTAAGCGCAAACCTTGAAGAGACAGGAGGAAAATTTATGAGTGAATTAAAGCACGAACACAGAAAAAGAAACGAATATGGATGTAAGCGCCAGGAAAGCGGTTATCATGCCGTTGTAAAAGGCCGTACCGACAACCTGGACTCGGATGAATTAGACCTTTACCGCTTTATGATAGGCGGGGTGCAGGGTAAATAACCTGCAAAACCTTTTTTTATTTCTCGTTCCTAAAAAAGAAGCATGTACGACGTATATGCGGTCCGTGAAGATTTTCCTGTTTTAAAAGAAGTCGTGTACCTTGACAGCACGGCAACTACTCAGACGCCGATACCTGCAGTTGAAGCGATGGTCGAGTATTTTTACAGGTATGCTGGCAATCACGGGAGAGGAGCCCATCGTCTGGCCAGGGAGGCTACAAACCGCTACGAAGACGCAAGGGAGACTGTTGCTCGTTTCTTAAACGCAGAACCTTCAAAGACTGTTTTTACGAAAAATACCACTGAAGGAATCAATCTTATTGCAAACAGTTACCCCTGGGAGGCCGGAGATCATATTGTTACAACCGTGCTCGAACATCATTCTAATCTCCTTCCTTGGCTGCGCCTGCAGAAAAAAGGAGTACAGGTTACGGTTTTAAGTCCGAACAGTGAGGGCAAAATCGATATCTCTTCGGTAGAGAAAGCCTTTACCGAGAAAACCAGGCTGGTTGCCATAAATCAGGTTTCAAATGTCTTCGGTTCCGTCCAGGATGTAAAAAGTATTACCAAACTTGCTCACCGATATGGCATAAAAGTTCTTATTGACGGCGCTCAATCTGCAGGACATATGCCAGTCAGCCTTAAAGACCTGAACTGTGATTTTTTTGCAACTGCAGGGCATAAAGGCCTGCTTGGACCGCAGGGCACTGGCGTACTCTATATCAAAGAACCGGATGTGCTCGATAGTGCCTCAGTTGGAGGAGGTACGGTTTCGGATGTTGAAGGATATACTTACGTGCTGGAACCTTCTCCTGCCTGTTTTGAAGCCGGCACTCCGAATATTCCTGGAGTTATAGGGTTAGGAAGAGCAGTCGAATATGTTGAAAAAATAAGAATTCCGGAAATCGAAGCACACGAATTAAAATTGTCCAGGGAAGCTGCAAAAAGACTATCCGAACTCGAACATGTAGAGGTCTACGGGCCTGAAGACAGAGCAGGAATAGTACCTTTTAACGTAAAAGGGCTTCACGCTCATGATGTCGCCTTGATCCTCGACCAGACAAGAAAAATCTGTGTCAGGAGCGGGCATCACTGTGCAATTCCTACTATTCGTTTCCTGAATGTGGACAGCACTGTAAGAGCTTCTTTTGCACTCTATAATACCGAAGAAGAAGTGGATATACTGGTAAATGCAGTTGCTGGGCTTAAGGCACTTGTTTCTTGAAACCAAGCCTTTTTAAAAAAGGCTTGAGCGAAAACCCCTTGCAGCAGCATGGCCAACAGATGCTCTTTTTGCTCTGCTGCGCTTCGCTCAAGAGGGGCAATTTATGGTCAATATAAGTTGATCTCCAACTCGCTCAGGACTCATTTATTTAAATTTCATTTTTAGGGGTAAAGGAAACCGTTTTTAATCAATGCAACATTTTTCACTTGAATTAATGCTGATTTGTGCAGATTTTATTCCTCATCTCTTAAACTTTTATTCCATCATCTTAATAATTTAATTTTTAAAATAAGCTACTATTCTGTCTTGTGAGATTAGATGGTCTGTATTACGTAAAACAGAGTGGAGAAACTGTATTTTTGAGGTTTGTATTGCGGGTTAGAAGGGGGATGCGCAACATGTAAAGTTTTTATAAGATGTTCTTCTTATATGACCTAAGGAAAACCTGAAGGCGAGAGTTTGGATGAAGTAAAGGAAATATTAGCGAAGAATAAGCTTATTTCGGGGTTATTGAGGAAAAAAGGTGGTTATAACTCCATAGCAGAGGTCGTAAAAAAGGCTAGAAGCTACTTAGATAAACCTATAAGGACTCTACCAGCTTATGATCCTGAAAAAGAGAGACCTCTTGTAGATTTTATAGTGCCTGATGGGTTAAAAGAACTCGAAAGATACTGGCTTCAGGAACCTTACACTTTTGTGTCGATCCTAGAAGACCGCAGAGCAACATATTACAGACTTATTGAGCCTTCGCTCACAAAGTTTGAGAAGGAGCTTCTTGAACGAATTTATGAGGATTTTCAAGATATACTGGTTCTGGGCACTACAGCTTCCAGATTCGAAAAGGATTCATTTCTGGTAGATAGGGCTCTCTTTCTTCTTGAACGTTATAAGGCTGACATTTCAAAAGCTGCGCTTCTAAAAATTATATATTATCTTAGAAGAAACCTATTGGGCTATGAGAAAATCAATCCTCTTCTTTATGATTCATACATCGAAGATATTTCATGCGATGGAGTTGGAATTCCTCTCTACATTTATCATACAAGGTATCTCAATATTGAAAGTAATATTACTTTTGAAGAAGAGGAACTTGATGCCCTTATAATCAAGATGTGCCAGTTGAACAATAAACACGTTTCTGTAAGCCAGCCAATAGTGGATGCGACAATCCAGGACGGCTCAAGACTTCAGGTGATTTTAGGGAGAGAGATTACTCCCAGAGGTAGTTCTTTTACTATCCGTAAATTCAGAAAAGATCCGATGACTCCTATAGACCTGCTCGGCTATAAGACATGCGATCTTGACATGCTTGTATTTTTCTGGATGGCTATCGAAAACGGCTACAACATGCTTTTTGCAGGAGGGACAGCGTCAGGAAAAACGTCTATACTGAATGCTACATCCCTGTTCATGCCTTCTACAACCAAGATAGTCTCGATTGAAGATACAAGGGAACTTTTACTCTACCACAATAACTGGGTGTCCGGGGTTGCAAGAGAGGGTTTTGCTGCAGACTCTTCAGGAGAAATTACCATGTACGACCTTTTGAGAGCTGCTCTCAGACAGCGCCCAGACTATATCATTGTGGGTGAAGTAAGAGGCAGTGAAGCTCTTACTCTTTTCCAGGCAATGTCAACAGGACATGCAACAAGCTCAACAATGCACGCAGGAGATGTACAGACTGTTGTAAACAGGCTTACCCACGAGCCAATAAATGTGCCTCATGTCATGCTGCAGTCTCTAAATGTGCTATGTATTCAGGAGCAGGTGTACATAGAAGGAAAAAGAGTTAGAAGAACCCGGAGTCTTGTTGAAGTCCTGAATGTCGACCCTGAGACCGGAGATCTCGGCATAAATGAACTTTTTAACTGGGAACCTTTGGAGGACTGCTTCATTAAGGTTGGAGATTCTCACATTTTACAGGAGATCATGAACGTAAGAGGCTGGGATTCCAGTCAGTTAAGAAATGAGATGGAAAACCGGAGGAAAATTCTGGATTATATGTATCAAAAAGGCATAAGGAACTACGTCCAGGTGTCCATTGTAGTCCAGGCATACCAGACTCATCCGAAGATGGTTATGAATGCTGTAGAAAATGATACCCTGCAAGATATGATACAGGGTATTGCTGCTTAAGCGCAAACCTTTTTAAAAAAGGTTTGATCGAAAACTCCAGGCAGCGTTTGGGTTTGAGGATCTTATCCCCCAACCCTATCGGCGTGATCAACCGGCGCAACGGTTGCTATACAGGAATGATGGTTAAGAGGGGGGAGTATGACTTATACTATTTTGGATGAATTGGCATACCGATTTTATGGGGATTTTTTTTACAGAAACAAAGCGCATTTTGAAGACTTAAAGGTAAAAATACGCTATTCCCATATCTCTATGTCAGTGGATCAGTATCTGGCTTCTGCTTTCATGTACTCTGTTATTGTAGGAATTACTACGGGAATCTTCGGTTTATGGCTGGGACTGAAAACCTTCGGGGATCCAGTTTCCCGGCTTAGCCTTTTTGCGGATCCTACACGCGCCGACCTTGCAGGCGAATATGTATATCCTCTTGCGATTCTATCTGGACTTGTACTATTTCTTGTAAGTTTTTTTGCTGTGTTTCTCGTGGCGTATATCTATCCTTATTTCCAGTCAAATAACCGGCAAGCTGCTATCGACAAATCCATGCTTCCGGCGATAACTTACATGTATGCCCTGACAAAAGGAGGCATGTCGATCTATGATGTGTTTAGGTCTTTGAGCAGGTATGCCTATATATTTGGAGCAACTGCGGAGGAAATTTCTTACGTTGTAAGAGATATGGACTACCTGGGAAAAGATTTCATAGGTGCTCTTAAAATTGCCAAGGACCGTACCCCCTCAGAAATTTTCAAGGATTTTGTTGACGGATTAATTATTGTTTCAAGTAGTGGAGCCATAACTGAGTACATAAAAAATAAGTCCGAGCAATATCAGGGAATGGCCGAGCTGGCGAACAAAAACCTGTTACAGAGACTTGATGTGCTTGCCGAGATTTATGTGACCGCGCTGGTTGCAGGCCCTCTTTTCGTGATGGTAACCATTGTTGTGATGCAGTTTTTCCAGCCGGCTTCGGCCCAGATCCTTTACATGCTTATTTATGTGATACTACCTCTTGCAACCCTGCTCTATCTGGTACTTCTCGATACTGTAGGAGAACTTTCAATTGATCCGAAAAAAGGCAGCGTTCGCAGCTTTACAATAAACCTGTCTGACATCCCAGAGCTCGACTCCGGGCTTAGTGAAGAGAAGGAGCAGAAAAGGAGAAAAATGTACAGGCTGTACAGAGAACTTAACAAACTCAAAGACATGATTCTTAATCCTTACAGGACTATCCGGAATGAGCCGAGATACACATTCTTTTTCGGAATCCCACTTGGGCTATATTACCTTACCCAACTTCCAACAAACCTTAAACACAAACTGTATTCTAACTTTAATCCCCTGAATATAAGTTTTGATCATGTAACTGACAGTGCTATAAAGCTGGTCACTACTGCTGATGATTATTTTATTATCTTCATTGTCGTTTCCCTGATTCCATTTATAATTTTTTATGAAATCAAGGCGTGGCGGATGCGCAAAATTGACGAGAAGATGCCTGACTTTTTGAAAAGCCTTTCCAGCATGAATGAATCAGGGATTATGCTTGCAAATTCGTTAAAAATAATAGCAGAATCCAAAATGGGAATTCTCAGTAAAGAACTTAAAAAGGTAAAGGAAGATATTTCCTGGGGCACTTCCACATCAAGAGCCCTTATGAACCTTGAGGGAAGCATAAGAACGCCTTCTTCAAGCCGGACTCTCCACATTCTCGTAAAAGCAAATGAGTCTACAAGTGACCTCAAAAACGTACTTGCTATTACCTCCAAACAAGTCAGAAATGACGAAGACATGAGAGTAGAGCGCTCATCAGCAATGGTGGTCTACGTTGTCACGATCTATGTATCCTTTTTTGTCTTCCTGTTCATAGTCTATGTCCTGGCTACAAACTTCTTCCCGCAAACGGCTGCATTCTCGACTTCTTCACAGGGAATGGCTGGAATAGGCGGATATTTTAACGTAGAGGAGTACACCATGCTCATGTTCCACTCCGCCCTGGTACAGGCTTTTACTTCCGGAATTGTTGCCGGAAAGATGGGACAGGGTTCTTCATATCTGGGCCTGAAGTACAGTGTAAGCATGATGATAATAGCTTACGTGGTTTTTACCTTGTTTGTTTGAGTCTTGTAGAGAAATTGAGGTATTGATCTGAAAAAGCCCTCATTTTATCCTTCTTTTTAAAAAACACGGTCGTCCATTTGTATTCCGTTGTTATTATTTCACAGTAATAGTAATAACGTCTACCCTCATTCTTTTTCTGTGAGGTTGGTGTTTGTAGAGCCATCATGTTGCAAAAGCATCAAAACGCAATCAAAAGTCGCATTGGGTATTCTATCCTGAAAACACCAATCCTGTATCAGTGGACGACCAAAAACACAAAAGTCTGGAAATTATTTTGAAAACTATAATTATTCAGCCTATACGATATAACATCAATCGTTATCTTTAGTAAAATCCACTGGGTAAAATTTTCTAAGTTTATTTTCTTTAACTGTGGACGATTGATTACGTTTTTCTTTTACCACTGGTTCTTTGCACTATAATTATGTTGAAATCAACATCATTAGACTGATTTTTCATAAGCTGATAATTACGATATTATTTGAAATGAAAAGGTAAAACATGAGTGAAATCAAGATATCTATATAACCTACATTCCGCTTTTTTAGGCGCATAAGCTTCCCATGATATCGAATTATGTGCTTAAACTTAAGCACATGACCTTCAGGCTCGAATTTAAAAATCATAATCATCTGACCTGCTAAACTTGTGAAATTAGGTTTATGCGCTTAAAATTTGGGAACTCCGGATATAAGTCTATGCCGAATAGACAACTAGAAAATTTCGAAAAAAAGGAAGTAGGATGAAAAAGAGTAAAGCACCTTTTTGAGGTGCTTATGATGTTTTTGGAGGTATTCCTGTAACAAATCTGACATTCTTGTCACAGATTAGCTGGTTGGTTTCTTTATCAGATATTTTGACATTGATACTATCACCATTTGCAATAGTATCATTCACAGTGATCGGAATGACGTCACCAGCAGCAAACTTACCAGACGCAGTCGTAAAATCTGTAGTTGTATACTCCACTGCCCCACCTTCCTCATCAAACATCTTAAGGTCTGTGTTCGCAATAACAAATGTGTCTCCACCAAGATGCTCGATTATTACACCCGTGCTACTTGGTTTTACATTGATATTCGCCTGCGGTGCTGATTGTATCGTTCCCTTACTGAATACAGAAGATCCGATTGCGGCGGCGAGGATGACGGTTATTGCAACCATCAGAATGACACCGATAACCGGAGAAACTGCTTTATCATCTTTTCTGAGTAATTTCTTGAAGTCCATATGTTTCTCCCTCCTGGTTAAATGTATTCGGACAGGACAGCCTGCCAGATACTTTTAACACCTTAAATGCACAATTAACATTGTTTAATTTTTTTGTTTTATACCATCCTATTTTCTATAGTATATAACTTTTTGCTGAATGTGTTAAAGAATAATTTGTATGAACTTATCTATTTATTTCAGCAAGATATTTATTCGCAGTTCTACTTTAATAAATTTTCTAAGACAGTCGGGTTAATATTTGATTAAAAACAGTTTAAAATGTTGGTACTTAAATTTTTAGAAGGTGATTTTTATCGTGGAAGGAAAAAAGCTCAGGGTGCTTTGCCAGGACTGTCGGGCAGTTTCAGAAGTATATGGGCAACTGCTTATGATAAGTATGGTTGTTATAGCTTTTTCTGGAATAGCCTTAACCGTATTTTCTGATGGGGGAGCTGAGAAACCTGAGCATACCCCGCATACTGACCTGCAAGAAACCATCAATACAACCAACAATACTTTACAGATCATCCACAGTGGGGGAGAACCTATTGACCTTTCAGCAATCAAAATAATACTCATCATTGGAGGGAAGCAGCAGCCTGATGTGTACGAACAGAATAGTTTTACAATTAAAAAACTAGAAGACAGTGAGCCTAAAAATATTTTTATGCTCGGGGATTGCATAGAAATTAAAGATAAAAACATTACGGGTGACGTTGACATAGATATGTTCTTTGTGGATACACCATCCCAGCAAGTGATACAAAGAGTTACACTCCAATGTGGAAATGAAGGAAAAGAAGAAAATTCTGGAACTAACGGACGTTATTGGATAACTCCTTATCCGGACGGAACTCCAACCGATACTTCAGGTGGGTGGATATCCACAGAAGCTGTTAATGAAATAGGAGACGGAATTTTCACTGTATATTACCCTCCAAGTAAAAATAATGATGACCCGAACTCTACAGCCCAGGTATTCGATTTCAATATCAACACAACTAAAGAAGGAGTCTCAGCTCCAATTCACAAAGTAATCTTAAAAATTGTGTATAGTGTGAACGATGGCAGTTACAAACATCTCGCACTGGATATCAGCGTTGCAGAACCTGAAAACTGGATAAGGGTCGATTCGGATATGACAGCATATAAGCACGATTTCGACGCTTACGAGATAGATATTACCCCCTATGTGAAGACGATTACCGACCTCGAGAAATTTAAAGCAAGAGTTGTAATCGTTACTCAAGCAAGCGAAAATGCCAAGAAGAAAGCATGGATTGACTTCCTGGGAATCCATGTAGAGTGAAAATGTACGTATGAAAAGGAGGATAAGCAAAAGGGGAGAGGGGAAAATGAAAGGGTTTAAGAAGGGTGAATTCAAACTGGGTCTGGATTCTTTTTTCCGGCTGGAGTCTGCTTCATCGACAGCCTTAGCAACTATTTTACTTTTTGGAATAACATTCTCAATCTTCTCCGTGGTTTATCTGGGATACGTACCGGAATGGAAAACCGACGAAGAACATTCTCACATGTCTAAATTATGGGAGGATATGATAGAACTCAAATCAAAAATAGATAAGACGACAATAGTTATGATGTCAACCCCTAACTCTTCTGTCCCAAAATTTACAACGACTATGATCCTTCACACTGGAAACCCTAAAATACCTTTTATTAGTTCCACAAAATCCACTGGAACTCTTTCATTAAATACCAACCTATGTAAAATGGTAATAACTCCTACAAATGAAAACGCAACGGTCATTAACTGTGGCACAATTGCCTATAACTCAAATAATAAAGATTATACGGATCAGATTTTCAAGTACGAAAACGGAGCTTTAATTCTTGCACAGAAAGAAAAGGCAGTTATGAGACTTTACCCGTCAATCCGAGTCTCTGAAGTTTCGTCTGGAAATTACACCTTTTTTATTAACACCGTAGAAATCCTGGGTATGGCAAATACGCTCTCATCAAACTCAGACGGCTCTATTCGCCTGAAGGGGGGCTCTTTTGAAACCCTTTATGACAGTGATACTTCCGAAAATGAGGGAGCCTTCCTGTTAACAGTATATACGGACCATCCTGACGCCTGGGAGGAGTATTTTAACGAAACAATGGCAGGAGCAGGGCTAGTTACAGATGAAGATTATGCTCTTGACCGTATAGGGAGTAATTATCTGACCTTCATATTTCCAGAGAAAGGGAGCACAAATAGCCTCAAAAGGCTTTACGTTGGAAAAACTGCAATTAATGCAGAATTGGGGATCGGCTGAAATAGATTTGCAGAACTGAAATTAAATTTGTAAAGAATACAGAAACTGCACTTTTTAGTAAATTAAAATTAAAAAGTAACAAATGAATTACGAGAATAAGAATTAAAAATTATGCGATGTCCCGCTATGAAAACTAGAAAGAATATAAGCAAGGAAAAGGCTGGAAAGAGCTTCTTCAACTCAGAATCAGGAGTAGCCACAGTCATTGCGGCAGTATTGCTACTGAGTATTATATTTGCTGTACTTGTAATGATAAGAGTTGAGTATGTTCCAGAATGGAAAATTGATGCTGAAAAATTGCATATGAATGAAGTCCAGAAAGACATGACAGGACTGAAATCAACAGCAGATATGGTATCTCTTCTTATGGCTTCAGACTCGAATTTCTCAGCCTCTGGATTTCCAGTAACTATTCCATTTAGTATGGGTGGAGGAGAAATTCCCATTTTTGAGCCTTCAAAATCAAGCGGGACACTTTCGGTAAACAAAGAATGTTGTATAATGGCCATAATCCCCATAAGATCTTCGGGAACAGGTTCTCCTCAAATTGTAGAAAGTGCTAAAGTAGTAAATTGCGGAGGCATTACTTATCATTCAAATAACAGAAAATATCTTGACCAAACATTAAGGTATGAAAACGGAGCCCTGATCCTTGCCCAGGGAGAAAAATCACTGATGAAGCAACTTCCCTCTTTTAACATACAAGAAACCAGCAAAAATAACTATACTGTTTCGATCCAGGCAATTAAAATAATAGGAAAACCCGATGCTGTCTCCTCTAATACCGATCTTTCGTTGAGGCTGACAGGAATTAGCAACAACTTTACCTACAATAGCAGCGATACAGGAGATATTGATTCATTCAACTGTACCATTATCACTGATTATCCAGATGCCTGGATCTCTTATCTAAACGAAACTGCAAAAAACGCAGGACTTGATTATGGTACGGACTATGAGTTTGAAAGACCAGATTCCAATTACGTATATTTTGAGTTCATGCCTAAAGGCGATAAAAAGCTTGAAAGGCTTAAAATAAGCGAATCTTTAATCCAGGCGGATCTAGGAGCTGGAAACACCTTGAGCATTGAGGATGATGGTTCTCCAGATTCTGGCGGAGATGAGGATAAACCTGTAGATGAGGATAAATCCTTTATGGAGCTGGGCAAATGGTACTACTTTGACATTTTTACAGGAACTTATGAAGGGACTCTAATATCTGCTAGTATCACTAATCCAAATATGTTGACAGATCATGATGAAGACTATTCACTTCCAATAGGAAGTTTCAAAAATTATGAGCTGAGTTCATACAGTGGGGTGAATGACTTCAACTATGATATGGGGAAAAATGGTAAAACTCTCAACTTGACCTTTGGATTTAACAGTTTCAGCTCATTTAACTCCACTTCGACTCCTACTCACGCAACGATATGCATGATCTATAGTTTCAACAACAGCGATAAACCCAATATAGTAATGACTCTAGCGGGAACCGGAAATGACGCATTCCAGCCGAAGGATGGTTGGTGTCTGTACAATCAAACATTATCTATAACTCCAGAAGATCCCAAAGATATTACCCTCAATCTAAAAGTTAATACTGATAACGGAAATGATGCATCAGGTACCTTCTATATCGACTACCTTGCAGTTTACCTGAGTTGACGGAAAAGAAAAAGGCATATGGGTACATATGTTCGCCATACATTGAAAAAGCGAGAAAACCGATCCATATGCCCGAAAAATATACCACTTCATACCCTGCAAAAAGAATTTATTCCGATGGCAGGGCCGAAGATACTAAAGTGCTGCTCGCAAAGGAATGCCCTGTTAAACTTTTTCTTGATGGAAAGCTCTTTACGACACTTTTTTCCTCTCCATACGAACTAAAAGAGCTTGCAGTTGGCCATCTGATAACAGAAGGCGTTGTCCGCTTCAGAGAAATTGAAAACGTTGAGACCGAAGGCAGCGAGGTTCGCATCCGGACCCGAAAGGGTACACAGTCTCTCAGTCCAGAAACCGCCGGAGAAGCCGGTAAAGATGAAAAGGCCGGCAGCGAAATTTTTGTCGATTCGGACTCGGTTTTCGACCCGCAAACCGTCTTTGCAGGAATAGGCTACCTTGAATCCGACACATACAAACTTACCAGAGGAACGCATCTCGCAGCCCTGATTGACAAATCTGGAAAACTTGCGGTACAGATTGTCGACGTCGGCCGGCACAATGCCGTAGACAAAGCTGTAGGAGCCGCTTATCTCAAAGGCCTTGACCTCTCACAACATTATCTGCTCTCTACAGGCAGGCAACCAGCCTATATGGTTACAAAAGCCGCTTGGGCAGGAATTCCTCTTATAGCCACCAAAGCCATGCCTTTCGACTCAGGTGTTGAGGCCGCAAAAAAAGCAAACATCTGCCTCATAGGGCAGCTCAGAAAAGAATCCATGCTCATCTTCGCCAACAAATGGCGGGTAAAACTCTAATTTTTTTCAAAAGGGTTGTGCCGCAACCGTTGCGCCGGTTTATCACGCCGGATGGGGTATGGGGGATAAGACTCTAAAATCAAAACGAACGTTTTCGGTCAAGCCTTTTTTGAAAAGGGTTGTGCCACAACCGTTGCGCCGGTTGATCACGCCAAATCGAGCCTTTGGTCAAGCTTTCCTCAGGAAAGGTTGCGATCAAACCTTTTCAAAAAAGGTTTGCTTCGCTGAGAGGGTTTTCGCTCAAGCCTTTTTTAAAAAGGCTTGGCGTTGAGCTTCTTCAAAAGCCATGCCATATTCTGGCCCAGAACCTGCATGGTTTGAATCCCCTCTTCGTCTTTTTCAACATCCCCTTCGGCAAGACCTAATCCCATGTTCCAGTAGCTTGATCCCGGGATTATCATCTGGGAAATAGTGAAAAAATGGTTGATTGAGTCAAAGACGTGAACTGATCCAGCTCTCCTTACTGCAACGACTGCTGCTCCGATTTTATGTCTGAACATCTCGTTGTTGGCTTTAGCAACAAAACCTGCCCTATCTATAAGAGCTTTGAGTTCAGGAGTCAGGTCTGCAAAATAAGTAGGTGAAGCTAGAATTATGCCATCGGCTTCAAGCATCTTTTCAATGCATTCATTGACGATATCCTTGTCAATTACGCATTTTTTGTCTGCATTTTCATAGCACTTCCCGCAGGCTGTGCAGCCGTGGATACTCTTTCCGCCAACCTGCACAATTTCGGTTTCTATTCCTTCCTTTTCAAGTTCTGTAAATACATGTTTTATAAGGGCAGCCGTGTTCCCTTCCTTTCTCGGGCTTCCGTTAAACGCGACAACTTTCATTTCTTTATTCCCCCAGTGGATGATCTTTTTTTCTCTATTGCACCGAATTTTATACTGCTTTTCCAAAAAGTGTTCGAGAATAGGATTTTAAAAATGAAATAGATAAAATACCCCGGATAAGTAAGATTTGAACAAAATGTTCCTGAATAAATTTCAATTGGATAAGTCGTAGCTAGACAAATCACAGTTAGGCTCATTGCAGCTATATAAGCCGCAGACACAAATCAAAGTGTTTTCCTGTACACATTGATTTCAGTCTCTTTTTCAAGATACTCTGAAAGCAAAGGAAATATTTCTTTAAAATGATTGGAGTTTAAATGTTGATCCAGGCTTTTTTCATCTGTCCACTCTTCTAAGAATGTCAGAGTTTCTGAATTTTCCAACTCCTGATAAAGCCCATAATCTATGCAGCCTTCATCCTTTAATGATAATTCAACAAGGTTTTTGCACAGTCCCAGGAATTCCTGAACCTTTTCAGGCTTGACATAATTTTTTGCAACCACTCGTATTGTCAATTAATCACCAGCTCTTAGCAAAAATTATATTTCTGAATTTCCACACTTTCTCTATTTTTCTTTGTTGTGGTTTCATTCTCTTCTCTGGCCGTACCTGTTGTGGTAAATTTTCGCTTTATCAAACCTCTCCTGAGGGCCTGGTTTCTGGTCAGGATAACCAACTGGTACAAAGGCCAGAGGAATTACATGTTCAGGCAGTCCAAAGGCTTTCCGAAAACCTTCAACCCGGTCCCCCCTCGGATAAATCCCGGTCCAGACTGCCCCAAGTCCGGCATCGTGAGCTGCAAGTAGAAGGTTCTGAGTAGCTGCCGAGCAGTCCTGAACCCAGTATCCTGGAGCTTTTTCAAGCGTTGTATCTCCACAGACAAGAATTGCAAGAGGAGCATCTCTGCACATTCCTGCATAGGGGCTGAACGTGGGAACTTCGTCAAGTAGCTTCCTGTCATCAACAACAATGAAAATCCAGGGCTGGGCATTGACCGCAGACGGAGCACTCATTGCAGCTCTGAGTAGTTCAGTAACAAGCTCCCTCGGAACTGGTCTGTCAGTATATTTTCTAATGCTTCGGCGAGTGTGTATTGCTTCAAGAGTTTCCATGTCGAGACCCCTTCTATTCATTCTGAAATATCTGGGCGAGAAAGTCTCACTTCAGTTTTCTCCCGCCCTATCCTATTTCCCGTTTTTTGTTTCATATCCCATTTTGTTTTTATTTCTTTTTTTATTTTCCTTTCACTATTTGGTTTATTCCTAGGTTTTGTTTTATTTTTCTTTTCTGCTTCGTTTTTTTTCCGGTTTTGTTTTCTTTTATATCTCTTTATTTGAAGAGGTTAAGGCCCGCATTTTTCGCTTTTTCCATAAGCTCTATATTATCCTTAACCTCTCCCGGTAAGTGATAGCCAACTCCTACAAGGATATCCTTTACTTCTGCATGCATGACGCCGGATATCTGCCCTGCGAATTCCTCACATACATTTTTAAAAGTTTCAGGATTAAGATCTCCCTGAGTTTCTATAACCACGGCTTTTTTTCCTGCAGGAAGACGGGGAGAGAAATCTGCATTTATAAGGGAGTAGCAGCGGTCAAGGAAAAGCCTCATCTGGCCTGTAAACTGGCCAAAGTAAATAGGAGAACCTAAAACAATTCCATCTGCTGATGCAAGCTCATCGAATACTTCCGTAAGGTCGTCTTCAAGGTTGCATTTGTCATGGCTCTTGCAGTATTCGCAGCCCTGGCAGCCTTTGTAGTTCATCTCGTTGAGAATAAATGCCCGGGTTTCGGCACCTGCTTCTGCTGCGCCTTCCAGGACCTGCTGGACAAGAATATTCGTATTTCCGTTCTTTCGGGGGCTTCCTACAATACCTATAACTTTCATTCTATTCATCCTCTTGTTCTTTAAACTCGGTCTGAACTCAATCTGGGCCTAACCTGAATTTAGTTCTAACCTTAATCCAGGTACTAACCTTAGTTTCGTTTCTTTGAATCTATACCGTATCAGTTTTTTAATTTATGCCAGATTTTTCTTTCTTTAAGAAAACGTATTTATTGATATCTGATTTGCAGTAACTATACTTATATACTATACACGCAATCCGGATACTAACTAACAAAATGGATACTATGTGAGCATATGGTAAGTGAGGTACGGAATAACAAACATTGCCAGTGTCCTGTGGAAGCAACCCTGGAGGTAATTGGAGGCAAATGGAAGCCTATTATTCTCTGGCAGTTGAGGACAGAAAAACTGCGTTTTTCAGGACTCCAGCAAAGCATGCAGGGTATTTCACCCAAAATGCTTACGAAACAGCTCAGAGAACTCGAAGAAGATGGACTTATTCTCAGGGAAGTTTATCCTGAAATCCCTCCTAAAGTTGAATACTCACTGACTGAATTCGGAAAGACCGTTCTTCCGGTTCTGGATGCTCTATCCAAATGGGGAAATGAGTATCTCGGAAGAGAATGCTTACTGGATAAGCAGTAATCGCCTGGCAGAAAAAATAGATCGTGACATCGAGGATAAGCCAATATAAAGACACAGACAACGCCCACGCAACAAGTAAAAGTAAATCCTCTTACTGTATTTAACTTTGTGTTGAATTTACTTTTATCCAGAAGATCTAAAACATTAAGGAAGATCCTAAGGCATTAAGAATATCTAAAAGGGCATTAGAAATTTCTAAATCACTATAATATGCTGGCACTGAGCAAATTAAAAATCGGAACTAATATTCCTTTTTCAATATTTTCAGAAACATTGAAACTTTTGAAAGTCCAATTTATTAATTATCGGCAGGTAAGAAATTACTGAGAACATCAGAAATTGGAGAGATCCCAGGTTAAACGTATGACTCAAAAGAACGGATATATGCGGTATTTTACGAAACAGAGTTGTTACCCTAACCAGGCAGAAGCCATGGAGAAAATCCATTCAGCTCTCCTGAACGAAAAAATAGTGCTTTTTGAGGGGGCATGCGGGACAGGTAAGACTTTGAGTGCACTTGCTCCTGCCTTGAGTGTGGGGAAAAAACTCAATAAGGTCGTTATTATAGTCACCAATGTCCATCAGCAGATGGTTCAGTTTATAAATGAAGCAAGAGAGATTTCTCAGGGCAACGACATAAAAACAATCGTTTTTAAGGGCAAGACTTCGATGTGCCCTGAAAATCTCGATTATGAAGAATGCAGGCTTAAAGGAGAAAATACCTATGATCTCCTTGACCTTGAACGAGAAGTATCTTCAAAAGAAAAAGAGCTCAAAGATGCCTATGAGAAATACAAGCGGACAAAAGACCCTGCCCTTTACGCTCTGAGAACGGAGCTTGAAAAAGAACTCGAAGAAACTAAGAAAAAATCTCGGGCTTTGAGGAGCAATTCCTGCCCGGAGCTTTATGAAGTCTTGAAATTTGAAGGTAACGAATTTTCCACCTGGCTTTTTTCCGATGTAAGGAGCCCGGAAGAAATTCTGGAATATGCCGAAGACCGGGATATGTGCGGGTATGAACTGCTTAAAAAAGAACTTAAAAACGCTGAACTCCTGATTTGCAATTTTCATCATGTCCTCAGTGCCGAAATTTTCATGATGCTGCTTAAGTGGCTCGAACGCGACCCTGAAGATATTATCCTGATTTTTGACGAGGCACATAATATTGAGGCGTCTGCCCGTTCGCATTCTTCAATAATGCTCTCGGAACTGACTATTGAAAAAGCCCTCTCGGAAGTAGGGGAAACTCCCGAACCTGACAATTCCTTTATGTTTGGGAAAGGAACTGGCTTAGGAGGCGGTATTCCTCTAGACCAGGACTATGCATCCCGACTATATGCTAAAAGGCTATTTACCTGCCTTCTGACCGCTCTTAGGGATACATATGACTCAAAGTTGAAATTCGGAGAAAGGAACAGGCTTGGAAAGAACTGGCAGGACATTCAGATCAGTGATCCTTATGAGCGTCTTGACATCCTGAAAGCTCGCTTTTTGCGAGAAGCGATAAAGGAGGGCTTTGAAGATGAAGAAAAGGTACTGACCCGACTGAGGGAAATTGGTGAATTCGGAGGAAGGCTGGAAGAAATTTATGCGGATAATTACAAAAAAGGCCTGCTTGCAGTTCCGAAACGTTCCCAGATCCGTTATGTTGCCGATTTTTTATCCTCTTACCTTGTACTTTCCGACAGACAAAATTACTATCCTGTCCTGAACGTGCGCAGGGATTTCAAAAGCGATAGGGTCGCCGGCAGGATTGAACTTTTCACCTGCATTCCTAAAAACGTGACCCAGCCTTTGCTTGATTCCGTTTACTCGGCAGTGCTTATGTCGGCTACACTCCGGCCTTTTGAAATGATAAAAGCCACACTTGGTATCTCAAGAGAAGTGGAAGAGATTTCCTACGGCACGACATTTCCCAGGGAACGAAGGCTTACCCTTGCGGTTTCAATCCCTCCCCTTTTTGCAAAGAACCGCGACAGCCCGGACACGCTTGAGAGCTTAAAAGAGGCCCTGCTTGCAGCTACTGTGGCATCACCCGGAAACGTGATTATTTACTTCCAGAGCTATGCTGAAGCGCTCCGCTATACCAAACTCCTTGAGCCTGAACTTTCCATTCCTATTTTCCTTGACGAAACAGGAGTTTCAGCCCAAGAAATCCGGAGGGAGTTTTTCAAAATCGGGGAGCAGGGAGGAAAAGCCTTACTTATAACCTATCTCTGGGGAACGCTAAGTGAAGGAGTTGATTTCAGAGATTCCCGGGGCAGGACAGTAATTGTAGTTGGAGTCGGATATCCTGCCCTAAACGACCGAATTAAAGCTGTCGAATCTGCCTATGATGCGGTTTTCGGTTGCGGGGAAGGCTGGGAGTTTGCAGTTCAGGTGCCGACAATCAGGAAAGTAAGACAGGCAATGGGAAGGGTAGTACGTTCTCCCCACGACTATGGAGTAAGAATACTCCTTGATTCCCGCTACCAGGGCTCCCAAATGCGTAAACTCGGCAAGTTTTCGGTTTTTGATTATTTCCCGCCTGAAGAAAAGAGAGAGTTCATTGACATTGCACCAAGGGATGTAGGAAGTGCAGTGGAAGAATTTTTTGCACACTTCACGCCGAGTAATCTCGCAAAAAATGAGTCGGAATCCCAGACTTCAAGTTCCCAGGCTTCAAGTCGCATGGATTTTGGGAACCTTGCTGAAAAGCTTTGAGATTCTTCGAGATAAATACTAAAATTTAAACTTTTTAGGAAAACTGATTGATATATTAAACGTATTTGGAAACCGATGTCGTTATCCAGTATTGTCATTTAATAAAAAGAAGAGTCGCCTGTCGTTCATATTTGAGCTTCAGGCACTAAATTGTTTATTAACAGGTTTTTACACCTGGCTTTATGAAACTTTCACTTATGTTACTTTTACTTATGCTACTTTCATTTATGTTACTTTATTTGTGTTACTTTTACTTATGTTATTTTTATATAATTGGCTCTGGTCTTCGTACCGGTGCCGGCTGCGTTACTTGCCTTAAGTGTTACTGAATAGGTTCCGGCTTTTGAATAAGTGTGCCTAGGTCTCTGTACTGTTGAATAGGTTCCATCTCCAAAACTCCAGTACCAGGAAGTAGGGGTGTTTGTACTTGCGTCGGTAAAAGTGATAGTAAGAGGAGCCGTTCCAGAGGTTCGTGAACCCCAGAAGCTTACAACAGGTATTGTTGCATTCGTTGTATTTTTTGCTGTCACTTTTATGTAACTGGATTTCGTTGTCGTATTATTGCCTGTAGAATTGCCTACTTTAAGCGTTACACTGTAACTTCCGGCTGTCGAATAAGTGTGTACAGGGGTCTTGACTGTTGCACTGGTTCCATCTCCAAAGTTCCATCTCCATGTTGTTGGCGAACCTGTACTGCTGTCAGTAAAGATCACATTCAAGGGTGTATTTCCAGAAGTTGGGGACGCCGAAAACGCAGCAACAGGGGTCTGCGAAGAGGTTCCTGACACTTTTATATAGTTCGTTTTTGTTGTGGTATTACTACCTACAGCATTTGTTGCTGTCAATGCTACTGTGTAATTTCCTGCTTTTGAATATTTATGTGTAGGATTTTTTGCCGTTGAATTCGTCCCATCTCCAAAACTCCATTTCCATGCAGTAGGGGTTCCTGTACTTTTATCAGTAAAAGCAACGTTTAATGGTACTTTTCCTGATGTTACATTGCTTGTGAAGCTTGCAACTGGTTTTATCGTAGTTGCTGTCACTTTTATGTAATTTGTTTTTGTTGTAGTACTACTGCCTGCAGAATTGCTTACTGTAAGTGCCACTGTGTAATTTCCTGCTTTTGAATACTTATGCGTTGGATTCTTTATTGTTGAATTTGTTCCGTCCCCAAAAGTCCATTTCCATGCAGTCGGTGAACCTGTACTGCTGTCAGTAAAAGTGACATTCAAAGGTGCTTTTCCTGATGTCGGAGAAGCCGAAAACGCAGCAATCGGTTTTATTTTCTCGGATTTATTAACAAGAGGCAGGTTGTCAGAATAGATGCTACCTGTTATATTTTTATACGCAGAATCGGAAATTCCGTCTCCATTGTTATCTACTGCAGTATTGGAAAATCCGGTACCATCAGGTTTTCCCCAGAAGTTTCCTCCTATATACGGGCCGCCTACAATATTGGTACCTGAGGCTTTTGTAGTGTAATAATAGTTTCCGATTCCGTTTCGAATAGTCATATTAGTGTCATTGAAATAATTGTTGTAAATCTGATTACTATCACTTCTGGGACAGACATAAAGCCCATAAACACTGCTGCCTTGAATTGTATTGCCTGAGAAGGTATTGCCGTCAGAGCTACCAACATGAATCCCGCGACCGTTATTAATAGCCTTATTTCCTGAGAGGGTATTGCTTGTGGCCGTCCCAAGCACAATCCCATAATCTTTATTATTTGTAGCCGTATTCTTTGAGAGAGTGTCCCCTTTGGAACGCAGAACATAGATTCCATAACAGTTGCTCAAAATTTTGTTGTTCTCTATTATGCAGTTACTGCATGAAGACAAGCAGATTCCTGAATAGCCGGATCGGGTTGCCCCCATGATCTTGAGCCCAGTTATTTTTATATTGCTTCCCTGCAGGAGAAACACATTGGCTCCTGAACTTTTAGCTTTGATTATTGTGTTATCAGGGTTTCCAGACTCGGATCTGATTGTAAGATTACCTTTAGCTACGTTGATATTTTCAATATAGGTTCCGGGTTTTATAGTTATTATATCGCCTGAAGTCGAACCATTTACAGCTTTTTGAATTGAACTTCCTGGCTGAACAATAATCTCGGCCGCAGCTCCGGTACCGGATACGAATAATAAAATAAAAAAAGCTACTAACAAGGGGTTTAATTTTTTTATTCTAATTCCTCCGTTAATTAAAAGAAGTTTTGGGCGACTTCTATTGTAACTAAGTAACTTGTTTACAATGAATGCCCGTTTGAATTCACGGATACGAGGATTGTTCTTATCTAAAGAATTAATCTATCCATTGTAAAAATCTTCAGATAAAAATCACTTTGACTTGAAGAAAACGAATATAAATTAATATAAGCATTCCTATTTTATACCATTTATTTTTAAAAAGTAGATGCTAACCAATCATTTGTTTTTAACTTCACTTTAAGGCAGTACTTCTGTCTATCTACTTCAATTAAGCATTATTTTATTTAATTATCGTATTTTTATTTGGCAACTATAAATTGATTTCTAAAATAAACAGTAAATTAATCCCAAAACATGTGTTAATTTCAATGTATCCTCAAATTTGGGAATAAGAAATCTGTAAAAAGAAACTGAATTTAAATATTAAGATAGATAAATAAAATCTTTATCAACTGCTTTCCTGCATAAAAAATCCAATATTTATTTTTTATTCCTCTGTTCTCATTGTAATCTTTCTATTTTTGTAATCACTTCACTTACTCAAAATCAATTGATAGAGTTTGATTTTGACATCACATATATGTGATTACTAACTAATAAACAAAAATAAAAAAGCAATCAATAGCCAACGATTAACGAAACTGGTTGAGAAATATTTATCCCTTGAATGCTATAAAAGATGGCTATTGATATTCTTTATTCCAAAACTGAATAGTCTCTTTTTTGTTCGTTTTCTAAGTAGTTCACTTTTCAGACAATTAGATGAACCTTCTATTTAGTCAGTAAAACTTACTTTCATAGCGCATTCAGATCTTTATCACTTTTACATAGTTTGCTTTATTTTTTGTACTACTACCTGCTGTATTTGTTGCTGTAAGTTTAACCGTATAAGTTCCTGTTTTTGAATATGTGTGTGTTGGGTTCTTTTCTGTTGAATAAGTCCCGTCTCCGAAATCCCATTTCCATGCAGTTGGCGACCCTTTGCTTGTCTCTTTAAATGTTACTTTTAATGGTGCTTTTCCTGAGATCGGCGTTCCCCAGAAGTCTGCAACTGGAGCTTTTGAACCTATTGTCACTTTTATGTAGTTTGCTTTATTTTTTTTACTACTACCTGCTTCATTTGTTGCTGTAAGTTTAACTGTATAAGTTCCTGTTTTTGAATATGTGTGTGTTGGGTTCTTCTCTGTTGAAGATGTTCCATCACCGAAATCCCATTTCCATGCAGTTGGTGATCCTTTGCTTGTCTCTGTAAATGTTACCTTTAGTGGAGCATTTCCTGAAAGTTGTGATCCCCAAAAATCTGCAACCGGTTTTGTCGCAGCTGTCGTCACTGTTATATAATTCGATTTTTTAACCGTGTTACTTCCAGCTTCATTTGTTGCCGTAAGTGTTACTGTGTATTTTCCTGCTTTGGAATACTTATGTGTTGGACTCTTGGCTGTTGATGATGTTCCGTCTCCGAAATTCCATTTCCATGAAGTAGGAGTTCCTGTGCTTTTGTCAGTAAATGCAACTGTTAATGGTATATTTCCTGAGGTTGGAGATGCCGAAAACTCAGCAACTGAATCTTGGAAACCTGTTGTCACTGTTATATAATTTGATTTTGTAATCGTGTTACTTCCAGCTTCATTTGTTACTGTCAGTGTTATTTTGTATTTTCCTACTTTAGAATACTTATGTGTTGGATTCTGTAGGGTTGATGATGTTCCATCTCCAAAATTCCATTTCCATGCAGTAGGGTTTCCTGTGCTGGTATCTTTAAATGCAACGTTTAATGGTGCTTTTCCTGATGTGATATCACTAGTGAAACTGGCAACTGGTTTTGTTGTAGTTGATGTTACTGTTATATAATTTGATTTTGTAATCGTGTTACTTCCAGCTTCATTTGTTGCTGTCATTGTTACTGTGTATTTTCCTGTCTTGGAATACTTATGTGTTGGATTTCTGGCTGTTGAAGTTGTCCCGTCTCCAAAGTTCCATTTCCATGCAGTGGGTGTTCCTGTGCTCTTGTCAGTAAATACAACGTTTAATGGTGCTTTTCCTGATGTCGGAGAAGCCGAAAACTCAGCAACCGGAGCTTGGGAAGTTGCTGTTACTGTTATGTAATTTGATTTTGTTGCTGTATTGCTACCTGCAGAGTTAGTTACTGTAAGTGTTACTGTGTATTTTCCTGTTTTAGAATACTTGTGTGTTGGATTCTGTAGGGTTGATGATGTCCCATCTCCAAAATTCCATTTCCATGCAGTTGGCATTCCTGTGCTGGTATCTTTAAATGCAATGTTTAATGGTGCTTTTCCTGATGTGACATCACTAGTGAAACTGGCAATTGGTTTTGTTTTCCCTGATTTAAACATAACTAGAGGCAGGTTGTCAGAATAGATACTTCCTCCTATGTTTTTATATACAGAATCGGAAATTCCGTCTCCATTGTTATCTACTGCGGTGTTAGAAAATCCTGTGCCATCAGGTTTTCCCCAGAAGTTACCTCCGATATAAGGGCCGCCTACAATATTAGTGCCTGCGGTTTTTTTAGTGTAATAAGAATTTCCTATCCCATTTCTAATACTTACGCTTTTATCGCTAAGGTAATTATTATAGATTCGATTAGTGTCACTTCTGGGGCAGACGGAAAGCCCATAAACATTATTGTTTTGAACGGTATTTGCTGTGAGTGTGTTGCCATCAGAGTTGCCAACATGAAGCCCACGGTAATTATCAGAGGCCTTGTTTCCTGAGAGGGTATTGTCTGTGGCACCCCCAAGCACAATCCCATATTCTTTATTATTTATAGCCGTATTTTTTGAGATCTTGCTCCCTTTGGAACGCAGGACATAGACTCCATAGCAATTGCTCAAAATTTTGTTGTTCTCTATTATGCAGTTACTGCATGAAGACAAACATATTCCTGCATAGCCTGATCGGGTTGCTCCCGTAATCTTGAACCCGGTCACTTTTATATTGCTTCCCTGCAGGAGGAACACATTGGCTCCTGAATTTTTAGCTTTGATTATTGTGTTGTCAGGATTTCCGGATGCTGATCTAATTGTAAGACTGTTTATGTTTACATTGATATTTTCGGTATAAGTTCCAGGTTTTAAAGTTATTACATCACCTGGCTTCGAATTATCCACAGCTTTTTGGATCGAACCTCCTGGCTGAACAATAATCTCAGCTGCGGTTCCAACACTCGATATTAATGCTAATATGAAAATAGCTACTAATAAATTGGTTAATTTTTTTATTCCAATTCCTCCGTCCATTAAAAAAGTTCTGAACAAAATTTTTAGTTTAACTAAGCAAACATTTACACTGAATGCCCAGTATGAGTGCAATAACGCGAAGGAAGCCTCTTATTAAAAGAATTAGTTACCTTTTATATAATTCGGAAGGTAAATTCCTTCTGTTTACTAGGATTAAAATAATATGATATAAATATGTTGAAACTATTCTAAATATACAAACACACGCATAAAAATACTATAATATATAAAAATACTGTATTATATATCTTTTTATTTGCAGGCAAAGGAAAATAGCTCTTAAAAACAATAATAATAAATAATTTTCCTGAAGTTATATGTTCATTACATTAGTGAATGCAGGATTACTCAAATATTATCAAACCCAAGTTTAATCTAGCTAGAACTTGATTAAATTAGGTTAAAAATAAAAAATAATAGAAAACGTTTATCATCATTATAGACAAAAAATATGAAAAAGGGGACGGAAAAGATGGGTGTAGAAGCCACTATTAAAGAAATTGCAGGCGAACTTGAGAAAATTGCAACTACCAAAGCCGTAGTAGGAGACCCTATTACTGCTTCCGGGAAAACAATTATTCCAATATCAAGAATTACTATGGGTTTCGGAGCAGGTGGAGGAGAAAGTAAGAAAGATCCCGAATCCGGATACGGAGGAGGCGGAGGGGCAGGCGCGAAGATAGAGCCTGTGGCATTCATTATGCTTTCTGAAGAAGAAGCCAGAATCTTCCGGCTTTCTGAAAGAAGCGATGCCGGATCACTCTTAAACTCAATTCCTGATCTTGTGCCTGAGATTATGGACAAGCTCAAAGGCATGGTAGGTAAGAACAAGAAAGATGAGAAATTGAGGGAACAGGAAATTAAAGAAAAAGAAGCTCCGGAAACGGAAACTGTAAAAGGAACCGATATCAAGATCGAAGAAGGGGGATGTTTCCACTAAAGTTTCCACCGAACTTTCTGGAATTTAAACCTTTTTAAGGGATTTTCCAGGGGACGGCATTAAAAAGTCTGGGTTTTCAGGATAGCTAGGACTATCCTTTTCTCCCGAACCTGTTAATATGCTTGTAATCACTCTTCTTCTGCTGGCTTTTCTGTTAATTTTATTCATACTTTTTACAGCAATAGGCCTCACCTTCAAGCTTAAGGTTCTAATCCTGGAAGAAAAGAAAGAACTTAGAGGCTTATTCACTGTAAAATGGCTGCTCTTTTCCCATACCTTTTCCATCGAAGAACCCGGAGAAAACGAAAGCTTTCCTGAAGAACCGGAGAAATCGGAAAAAGACAAAACAATAAAAGAAGAGCAAAGTGCTATCGGTCTGGAAGAACCTGAAAAGGTACAGGTCACTTCAGAGACACAGAGTAAGGCTGAAGTAAAGAGAAAAAGGGAGATTGAAGAAAAAAAGGCCGAAGAGAAAAGCATAGAAGTGGGTGAAGGCAACGAAAAAAGAATAAAAGTAGGTGAGAGTAGAGAAAAAGGAATAGAAGAGGATGAGAATAAAGAAAAAGGAATAAAAGTAGGTGAGAGTGAAGAAAGAAGGAAAAAGATAGATGAAGATGAAGGAAAAAAACCAAAAATAAATAAGGAAGACGAAAAACAGAACATAATTTCGAAGATAAGAGGAAAAAAGGAGCCTGAAACTGAAGAAACTCCTGAAACAGGAATGACTACCCAGGAAATATTTCACTGGGGCCTAGAGGCATACAAAGCTCTCAGAAAACCTTTATTCAGGCTATTTTCCGATTTATTGAATGGGATAAAAATTAAACGTCTGGAATCTTGCGTGACATTTGGCCTTTCCGATCCGGCAGAGACGGGCATGCTCTGCGGATTTATACATGCCATTGCTGGGCTGGCCTACAGCCGGTGCAGGAAGTGCAGTTTTTCCATTAATCCTGTGTTCATAAATCCGATGATGGATTTCAGGGGGAACATGGAGATTAGTGTAAGGATATATTCTCTGATTTTTCCGATGCTCAAATTCATGTTTGACAGGAAAACTTTATCTTTTACTTATTCAATTATTAAGGAAAAACTTTGGGGGAAACGGAAGTTTAATTCCTGAGCTAACGGAAGTTTAATTCCTAAGTTTTATGAATAAGTAATGAGGTACAGATAGATATGATTAAAGTAGTGACTCCATCCAGACTCCATCTTACCCTGATAGATATGAATGCAGAGCTAGGCAGGGTCGACGGGGGAGCAGGAATCACCTTGGAATCTCCCTGCCTGGAAATTTCTGCTACTGAAGCTGATACTATCGAAGTTTTCGGTGGTGATCTTCTTCTAGCAGGCAGAATGCAAAGAGCTGCACAGGCTCTTCTTCCGGCAGGAAAAGGAATAAAACTGCAAATTAAACATAGTCTTCCTGATCATGTAGGGCTCGGTTCCGGGACTCAGGCTGCACTGTCGGCAGCAGTAGCCGTAAACAGGATTTATGGACTTGGGAAAAGCATAAGGGAACTTGCATTTGCAGTCGGCAGGGGTGGCACATCCGGGATCGGAGTTGCTGCTTTTGAAAAAGGTGGCTTTATTCTGGACGGAGGACATAAGTTCAAGGATAAAGGTGCATTTTCTCCGTCTTCGGCGAGCCATGTGCCTCCCGGACCTGTACTTTTCAGAAGAAACTTTCCTGATTGGCCTATTGTCCTTGTAATTCCCAATGGAAAAGGAGCTCACGATGCGGAAGAAGTGGATATTTTCAAGAAGTATTGTCCAGTTCCACTTGCCGAAATTCAGGAAATTTCTCACGTAATCCTCATGCAGATGCTTCCTGCACTTGTCGAGGAAGACCTGGAAAGTTTTGGCAAGGCAATTAACCACCTCCAGACTGTAGGTTTTAAGAAAAGGGAAGTAGAACTTCAGTCACAGCCTGTTCTGGATATCATGAATTACATGCGGGATAATGGCGCGAGTGGTTCAGGCATCAGTTCTTTCGGACCGGTAGTTTACGGAATTGTCGGAAGTGTCAAGGAAGGCAAAAGGCTCCAGCAAGAAACCCAGCGCATGCTTGACGAGTCCCTTGGAGGGAAAGCCCTGCTCACAAAGGGAATGAATCGAGGCGCAGACATCACTGGAGGACCTGATTGAAAATCGATACCTGGTTTGGAACTCTTGAAACGGGCAGAGCAGGAGAAATTCAGGAAGCCAGACTTCTTTCAAAAGACATCAGGGAGCTTGCTCTGCATTCTCTTTCTCTAAGGGACAGCAGGTCGGATCTTCCTCCAGAAGGCTTTGACCTAAAAGCTGCAGCTTTCGACTGCGGATTTGCAGAGTCCCCTGCCGAATATTACTTCCTTTTGCATGAAGTTACGCTGGAGGCTGCAAAACTTCAGGTTTCAGGCGCCCTCACTCCTGATCAGCGAATTATTCAGGCTGTCGAAGCCCTGGACGATATCAATGAAACGACAAACGCCCTGTCGGAAAGGCTTTCTGAATGGTATGGAGGCTATTTTCCGGAAAGTGGATTAGGTGGAGAAGACCTTGCACTCTTCATCGTAAAATACGGTTCCCGTGAAAATGTCGGTCCTGAAGCCCCGCTTTATTCAAAAGCCAGAAACTCTATGGGTGCAAAACTTGAATCTGCAGACGAAGCACTCCTGAAAGGTTTCGCAGAAAGCGTGTGCAGCCTCTATGAACGGAGGCGGCAGATAGAGGCTTATATTGAGAACAGTATGGAACTGATTGCACCCAACCTGAAACTTATTGCAGGCCCAATGCTCGGGGCAAGGTTGATAAGTCTCGCAGGAAGCCTCGGAAAACTTGCGGAATTTCCCTCTAGCACTGTTCAGGTTATAGGAGCCAGTAAGGCTCTTTTCAAGCATCTCAGGTCTCGGGCTCCATCTCCAAAGCACGGGATCATCTACAGCCACCCTCTTATAAATACCGCGCCCTGGTGGGTAAGAGGAAAGGTGGCAAGAGCCGTTGCATCAAAGCTTTCCCTTGCTGCACGTATTGATTTTTATTCCGGGGAAAAAGATCTCTCTCTGACGGAAAAACTTGAAGCAAAGGTCTTACAGATCAGGACTTCAAACCCCAGGCCTCCTCAAAAAAAGCAGGAAAGCGGGGCAAAGCCAAAGAAAAAGAGGAGAAAATAAATGCCTGAAGTCAAAAAGCTTTCAGATGGGATTTTTGAAGTTGTAAAAGACAAAAAACAGCTTGCTACTAAGAACCTGGACCCTGGAAAGACCGTTTATGGAGAAAAGCTGATTCCGGTTGAAGGAATTGAATACCGAACCTGGGACCCTCGCAGGAGCAAGCTCGGAGCAATGGTCCTGAAAAAATTCAATATCCCACTTAAGGAAGATTCGAAGGTGCTTTACCTCGGGGCGGCTTCAGGCACAACGGTCAGCCATGTTTCCGATATCGTTTCGGAAGGGGAGGTTTATGCCGTTGAGTTTGCTCCAAGAAGCATGAGAGATCTTATAGGACTCGCATCAAGGCGAAAAAATATCCACCCGATTCTGGCTGATGCTGGAAAACCGGACAGTTACTCTCATCTCGTTGAGCCTGTAGATATTATTTTCCAGGATGTTGCACAGCCCAACCAGGCCGAGATAGCTGCAAGGAATGCGGTCCGCTTTTTAAAAAAGGATGGATACCTCCTGCTTTCCATTAAAGCACGGAGTATAGATACTGCAGCAAATCCCAAAGAAGTTTTTAAGGAAGTGGTAAGGAAACTCGAACATGCTTTTGAGCCAGGATTTGAGATCCTTAATGCAAAGGATCTCAAGCCCTATCATGAAGACCATCTTGGAGTTCTGGCGAAGTTGAGGTGACATATCCACTTTTCAGGAATTTTCTGGTTTTTTTCAGGGATAAAGTTTCATTTTTTCAGCAAGTTCTTCAAATCTTTTAAAGGCTCCATGAATAGACATTTTTAAGATTTCATAAGTAAATATTTTGCAGACTCCATGAACAAATATGAGCTTCTAAAGGGGTTCAGCATTGTGGGCTTTTTATCTCCTGATATTTACCAGCAATCTTTTTTTCGTTACGGGCACTAGCTTTTTCCACTCAACTACAGCATCTTCGTAAAATTCATATTCGTCTACAGTCTTATCCGAGAATTTGCCATCCACTTCATATATGTAAAATCCCTCTTCCCCATCCGTAGAGACGACCTTGACTTTGTTCCCCATTTTCTTAACTTCCACAGCAGCTACGCTTTTCAGGGCTTCAAGCAGAGTCGTACCCTGTTCAACCTCAAGCCTCCTGTTTTCTGCAAAGTGGTCCAGAAAAGAATAGATATTGTTCAGTTTTATGCCTATCATATGAGTATTTCCGATCTTTTTTCTTTCTATAAGTTCGGCTTTTTCTAATATTTTCACATGTTTAGCAGCCACAGGCACGGAGATCCCAATTTCTCTTGCCAGGCCGGAGATATGCATATCTCCTTCACTCAGGTGTTCAAGAATTGAGAGGCGTGTGTCACTTGAAATTGCTTTGAAAAGGTTTTCTCTGCCTCCGTTCATTCCAGAATCCTGCATAACGTTTACTACCATGATGAGCTCTATTTTATCTCAAATACTTATAATTATTGTTTTTATTAGAACAAGTAAAGTAACCCATCAGACCTTTTCATTGCTTTTTTTATTTCTAATTTTAACAAATTTACTTTAATTATGGGTTTTTCTTTCCGTTTTTTCTACAGCATTACCCGGTAAGCAGAATGAATTTTTACATAATATTTATTAAATTTTAATTTTAATTTATTATCAGAGCCAACTGATACCGTTTTAAAACGGGGAACCGTGTTATAATATTAACGATCTTGCTATCTTATTAACTATCACACTGTCTGAATTTATTCTGTACTCTGTTTTTAACTTTTTTAATTATATTCTCCTTCTATGGTAGAAAGTAAGGAGAAGTTAAACTCCTATTCTAAAAAACGCACTCAATTGCCCTTATTACCCCAAAAGATAACAAATATTACCCAAAAACCAGTTTTTATTTAATTCTACTATAAATGCTCAGAAGGTATTATGGACTCTGCGGCATTAACTGTTATCGGGATTTTGATAGGTATCCTTATCTTTGGAATTAAATCTGGAATAGGATGTGGATTCTCAAACATAAGTACAAGAGAAATTTTTGCAATTGGAGGTAGTTATTTTCTTCTGGCCCTTTTATTCGGAAGCGTTGCTGACCACATAAGCCTGGAAGTTTTTGGGAAGTTTTCTTCAATGGGCATGGGAATCCATGTACTTGTCTCCCTGCTTCTTATATGGACCGGGATTTACACCCAGAAAAAGTGGAATTCAGGAAAAGATGTATCCAGGCACACTTTTCTCGCTATATCCATACCCTGCCCGGTCTGTCTGGCAGCCCTTGCAGCATCCTGCCTGCTGCTTTCAGAAAGTCTTAATCTTTCCGGAATAAAAGTAGGACTCCTTGTTGGGATTGCTTTTTTTATAGCAGTGGTAGCTTCTTCATTTCTTTTCAGGTTTGGGAAGGTCCGGCTTGGAAAAACTCCTGAAACTATGGGGAGTGCTATGATGCTGATAGGAATTTATTATCTTTTAGGGGCTCTGCTAATCCCGGCATATGTGCAAACAAAAAAGATGAACCTTGTTTCAACTGGGGGAGGAGATACAGGAATTGTGCCTCTTATGGCTTTTGGGGTCATCGTCCTTGCAGGTTTTTTCCTGGAACGTATAAGGAGGCATGACCTGTGAGCCTGATGAATTTGTTATCCGACATGATGAATGTTTTCTCAACAGCTTTGCTAGTCCCTGTAATGTCTCTTCTCACTCTTCTTGTTTTTCTTTCTTTAATTCAATTAGGAGAATTCCTTTCCGAATATACAAAAAGGCACAGGGATTGGAATAATCTGGAAACTAATTGTAAGAAAATTGAGCATGACCTTCAGAATTCAGATTTTTCGGAAGCGTCAAAAGCTCTCGAAAACATAAAACAAAACTACATGGTCACTTCCTTTGCAAGAGACGCTGCAAGATATCTGAAAGAACGACATTTCTCTGCAATTGAGAGGCTTTCGCAGGAATACGAGATCAAGATGGCAAAGCGCCTTGAACATACAAAGATAACTTCAACTGTTGGCCCTATGCTGGGGCTTATGGGCACCCTGATTCCATTAGGTCCTGCTCTTATAGGGCTTTCTGCAGGAGATCTCGAAACCCTTGCACAGAACTTGATGATTGCATTTGCAACGACTGTTGTAGGGCTTTTTGCGGCCGGAATAGGCTACGTGCTTACTCAGGTTAGACGGCGCTGGTACTGGGAAGACATGTCCGATATTGATTATATTCTGGACACAATTGAGGAAAAGAGCTGAGGTTAGTACCTCTTAATGTATTAATAACGAGGAAGAAATCATGCCAAAATCCAGAAGGTACAGGCGTACAGGGCTTTTAAAAGACGAAGATGAGCAAAGCCCCATGGCCAATGTTGCCAATGTTTTTGATGTTGCAATGGTCTTCTCTGTGGCTCTGCTGGTTGCGCTTGTTATGTCTTATCATCTCCCTGAGCTTCTGAACTCTAGCGAGGATTTCACCATTGTTAAAAATCCGGGAGCTCAGGACATGAAGATAATCATCAAAGAAGAGGGGAAACCCATTGAAGTCATGAACATGACCGAAAATATCGGAGGGGGAACTGGTGAGGCTCTTGGAACTGCTTACAGGCTCGGCGACGGCAGGGTGATCTACGTGCCTGAGGATGCTGAGAGCAATACGTCCTCCTCTTCGACTACATCCGCTTCAACTAAAACAATTCCAGTTAAATCTACTTCAAATTAAATTTTTTTCGACAACTTACACAAGTTTAGTTGTTTTTACTTAAATTTATATTTAGTTCGACTCTAAAATTCCCAAAAATCCCCTCGCTATTCTTTCTTCTATTTGGAGAAACCGATGGCGATATTTAGCGAGCTGTATCTATGAAACAGAAATACAAAACTGAGAAAAAAATATTTTATGTGCTGTTATTGTTTTTAATATTTTCAGCACCTGTATCGGCAGAAGACAACGAGGTAAATATAACCTATGTCTCGCTTTCACAAAGTGATGCACTGGAGCTTGCCAGCCAGACAAATCAATATAGCGAGTCTATAAAGTACACCTGGATCTCTGCATTTAATGCCAGCACCTATGCTGCAAGCGATGAGTTGCTTGCTGCAGGTGAGAGTGGATTCTTCGAGACTCAAGACGTAGTTCTTTGTGATATGCTCTGGGAACCTGTATATACACCAATGAATGAAAGCTTCAAAGCAGCTTTCAGCAATGGAACTGCATTTCTGGCTATTCGCTCCTCAGATACACCTTCATATTTTGCTTATAATTCAACTGGTTCTATTGATGACTCTGTTTGCAATTACTACAACAATATGAGTACTGAAGGAGATGGTCTCAAGAATGCAGAAAATCTATTGACATACCTTGCAACAGAATATGGAGATCTTTCGGAGATCAGTGAGGATTCAAATAACACTAATGAAAGCTCAGGTAATGAGTCTTCTCTGGAGAATACTACTGATCTCATCATTGATTCTAACAGCACAAATGTAAACCTGGGCAACGAACTTCTTTTTATTCTTGGCTCGGAGGTCAATGAGCCTGCCCTTAGAAATGCTGCATCAAATCCCGGTATTTCATCGGAATTGAATATCACTATTTTTACAAAGAACGAGGCAGTTCCGGAAGGTTTTGATTTCTCTAAATATTCGATGATCTTTATCGAGTCGCAGGCCGAATCCGTAGTAGAAGGCTGGAAAACAGACATAGCTTCTGCCGAAGCAAAGGGCTCCAAGGTCATAGGTTACAACCTTTCATCCAACATTACCTTCCCTAATGTTGACCTGTATTCTGATAACTACACTGACATCGAAAGATACTGGGTGCAGGGTGGCGAAACGAACATGGAGAGCATGCTTAAATTAATGGGGCAGAAGTTCTCAGGTGTTTGGGAAGGAGAAACGATTACTGAGCCTATAATGTTACAGCCAAAGACCAAGATCACATACATTATCAATTCAGACTCCGGTGTTTCTTACCTCAAGCAGATACTTGCCGAAAGGAAAATCATCACTGACCTCTTCGATGTTAATGTTATGACAGGGCTCGAAGCTGTAAACACCACACTGAATGTTTCTGACAATGATGTAGTCATACTGTACATGGTCGGAGCAAATGAGTTTCCTCAAATCAAGGATGAACTTCTTGTAGCAAAGGGAAACGGTGCACAGATAGGAATGTTCGGCATGCTGACAGATCCATATGGCGTTGCAACCATAAACATGTCGGAAGCCCCTTACAGTGCAATGACGAATTATCTCTACAATGATGGCTATAAGAACATGGAGAACTGGATTCGTTGTATAGGGGCAACTCTTGAAGGCGTATATATCGAGTATGCTCCTGCAGAGGAACCGGAAGTCTCCGAGGACGGAATTTACCACCCGGATGCATTTCCGAGAATCTTTGAGAACAGTACAGAATATCTTGAGTGGTATGCTGGTCATGGATATAATCAATCTGCTCCTACAATAGGAATAATCGGAAACAAATTTGGCAATAGTTCTCTTGAATTCAATACAGGAAACGCCATAATCAGGGAACTTGAGTCCAGAGGATGTAATGTAATTTATACTTCCTACAAAGTATGCACGGATGATGTGGATTATTTCACCAGTAATGGGACAGTGCTTGTTGATTCTATCATTTCATTGAAAGGTTTCTATCTCAACTATGATGACCAGGAAAAAGGGATAGAGTATCTCGAAAGATATAATGTCCCTGTAATAAAAGGAATAGAAGATTACTACCAGACTCCTGATGAATATAATGAAAGCGTATCCGGGTTGAGTTCCAGCTCAATTGCCTATCAGGTTACTCAGCCTGAAATCGACGGACTTACAGACTATATATGGGTGGCCGGAAGAGTCCAGGACGAGGCTACTGGACAGTATTATTATGAGCCTCTGGATTCTCAGGTTGAATGGATCTGTGACAGAGCTATTTCTTGGGCAGAGCTCGGAAGAAAGGAGAATACAGATAAAAAAGTGACTATCCTGTACTATAACCATGACGGAGGCAAGAATAACATTGGGGCCAGTTATCTTGATATCGGTTCAAGCTTTACTCTGCTTCTGGAAGATCTGAAGTCAGCAGGGTATGATACCGGAAACAGTACCACTCCAAACGGCAGTGAATTCATAGACCTGTTCATTGAAAGCAGGAATGTTGGGACATGGGCACCCGGAGAACTTGAAAAAGTTGTTGAATCCGGACTTGTAACCCTCTTGCCTGAAGCTGAATACCTTGAATGGTACAGTACTCTGCCTGAAAGCGTCCGCACCGAGGTTGAAGGAACATGGGGAGAAGCCCCAGGAAACGTTATGATCTATGCGAACGAGAGTGGGAAGTATTTTGTAATTCCAACTATACAATTCGGGAATATCAACTTCGTACCCCAGCCAACAAGGGCAGGGCTCTCTGATGAGTCCCTCATATATCATAATTCCTCGATACCTCCAACGCACCAGTACCTTGCAACGTATTTCTGGATAAATAATGTATACAATGCGGATGCCATGATCCATTTCGGTACCCACGGTACGCAGGAATGGCTGCCTGGAAGGGAAGTCGGGCTGTGGAAATATGACTATCCGTCTATTATGGTGGACGAAACACCTGTGATCTACCCCTATATCATGGACAATGTTGGAGAAGGCACACAGGCTAAGCGCAGGGGAGATGCAGTCATTATCGACCACTTGACGCCCCCAATAGTTGAATCAGGTCTTTATGGAGATCTTGCTGCAATGGGAGATAAGATCGAGAGCTATCAGAAGGCTGCAAGTAATAATGATACTTCAATGATGTCACTCTATCGCAACAGCACGATAGAAATGTATGGCAATCTAAGCCTTGTGAATGATCTCAATATCTCAACTGATGAATTGAACGTGATGACTGACGATGAATTTGAGAATTTCCTTGACACCGTACTGCTTGATTATTTGGGTGATCTGGAATCCACACTAATGCCTTACGGACTCCATATCTTTGGTGTAGCCCCTGAAGGAGAAAAACTGGTGTCTATGGTGAAGTCCATGCTTGGAAACGATTTCACTGACCACATTTACAGTTTGATTTCCAATGGTAACGGAAGTGTGGGCTACTGGGAAAATGAGTCAGATTCAACTGCCTTTTTACTTTTGAATACTACTTTGCTCAATGGGACAAACGTATCAACTGCGCAGCTTGACATTCTTGGCGAAACAGATGAAAATATAACATCTGATCTTAATCTGGCACTTGAGTATGCTGAAAATCTTAACCAGACAACCCGTGAAATTAATCAGACACTCAGTGCACTCGATGCGGAGTACATAGAACCGGGCACAGGAAATGATCCTATCCGCAATCCCGGAGCATTGCCTACAGGGAAAAACTTCTACAGTTTTGACCAGAGAACGATTCCTGATGAAGAAACCGAAGAAATGGGAACTGTTCTCATAGATAACTGGCTTGATGGGTATTATGCAGAAAATGGTACATATCCAAATAAAGTAGCCTTTACCCTCTGGTCTGTTGAAACCATGCGTCATGAAGGGCTCATGGAAGCAGAAATATATGCTCTCATGGGTGTGAAACTGGAAAGATCTAGTGGAAGGATAACCGGATTTAGTGTGATCCCTCAGGAAAATATGACACATCCGAGAATTGACGTGTTGCTTGTGCCTTCAGGACTCTACCGTGACACTTTCCCGTATCAGATTGAATTGATGGACACGGCAGTACGCATGGTTGCGGAGCTCAATGAAACAAATGAGACAAACTATGTAAGGTGGAATTCCCTGAATATTGAAGATTCAATGCTGGAAAGCGGATATAATGAGAGTACGGCACATAACATCTCGATGTCCAGAATCTTTAGTGAAGCTCCGGGTACTTATGGGACTGGAGTGACTGAGGCTGTAGAGGCAAGTAACACGTGGGATAATGAATCTAAAGTTGCAGATCTATTCATTTCCAGAATGTCTAACATTTATGGTCTGGACGATTGGGGTACCAATTACGAAGATGTATTTAAAAAGAATCTGGAAAGTGTAGATACATCTATGCATAGTGATACATCAAACCTCTATGGACTCATAGACAATGATGATTACTATTCCTACTTCGGAGGACTTTCACTCGCTGTGAGGTCGCTGACAGGAGAAACTCCTGATATGTATATATCTGACCTGACAAGTGTGGATAACTCGGAAATAGTCACGCTGAATGAAGCTTTCAGGACAGAGCTGCGGTCAAGGTACCTTAATTCAAAGTGGATCTCAGGTATGATGGAGTTCGACTACGAAGGTGCCAGAGAGATGATGAAATTCACTGAATATATGTGGGGCTGGGATGCGACTACACCTGAACTTGTCACTGATTCAGACTGGAACCAGATAAATGATGTCTATGTAAATGACAAGTATAATCTTGGTCTGGACGAATACTTCAAGGAAAACCCATACCAATACCAGTCCATGACCGGAAGGATGCTTGAAACCTCAAGAAAAGGCTATTGGGATGCTTCTGACGAGGTCATCCAGAATCTGGTTAAAGAATATGCGGAATCTGTGGTCGAAAGTGGGGTCACTTGCTGTCACCACACCTGTGGAAATGCCCTTCTTGATGAATATGTCCAGGGTGTAATGTCCGTTCCAGGTGTTGTTGATCAGGCAACTGCAGACGAATATAAGAAATTGATGAAGGAAGCAACTGAATCTTCCCAGCAGCAATTCGGTGAGAGCAGCAGCAGTAGCAGCAGTCATCATGATCATGATACTGGAAAAGCTACTGTAGTTTCAAGAGATAGTACACCCAGCAACCAGACTTCAAGTGCCGGAGAATCGGCTAATAATCAGACAGTTCCGAATTCCGATGCAGGGTATGGTACTGATTCTCCAGAACCTGCTCCTGAAGCCAGGCAGACTTCTCAAACTTCTGATTCCGATTATGTTGAAGGCTATGAGATGCAGAAAGAAAGTCCTGTAAAGGAAGAAGAAAGCGGAGGTATGTCTTTTTCTGGTGCTGATATTTTCGGAGTTCTCTTCGTGGTAGCAGCAGTTGGCGGAATATATCTGGGATTCAGGAAAAAGAGGATGTAAATTAGATTCGAAAAGGGGTTAAGCCCCTTTTCAAATTTCATCTGAAAAAAGGACTTTATTTTTGATCTATCAACTTAATGTATTAATTTTTTGTTCATGTTTAATCCTTTGCTTCTTCATCCTTTTCTTCAATTTTTTCATGTAGGGCTTAAGGGTGTGCCAGTGCAACTTTGGCAATAGTAGGAACTTATATGGTGGGATAACGTTTGTTACCCAAATAATCAGATATAAATAATAATATTCTAATTTTTTTAAATACTCCAATTAGTCCATTAAATATCATCTTTTGGGATTAGCTGGGTGCAGACTGTGAGAAATTGCTCGGCGAATAGACTTTTATTGTTTACTCTTGGAGTTTGCAAACCTCACACGCGCCGAGTAGAAAGTTTCTCCCAGCTTCCTTCTAGAACTCATAAGCGAAAACTAAACTTGGATTTATCTATCGGGAGATGATAACTTGAAATGGAAGAGAATACTCGTATTAACTGTCGTTTTTGTACTGTTTATCCTGATCTCAAACTCCGCATCCGCAGCTACTCTTTATGTAAAGGAAGGAGGAGGTACAGGTGAATATGGAAACCTGCAGGAAGCCATAAATGCCGCTTCTGAAGGTGATGTTATCCTTGTCAAGGAAGGAAGATATAGTGAAAATGTACTTGTAAATAAATCGCTGGATATAATCGCCAAGAACCCATACCCTAATAAAACCGTTATCACTGCTCTGGACCCTGAGCATCCTGTGTTCCATGTGGTTTCTGATTCCGTAAATATCAGTGGATTTACTTTGAAAGGAGCAGCTTCAGCATATGGAATTTATCTGGACGGAGTTTCAGAAAACAATATCAGCAACAACCATTTTTCTGGAAACTGGAGAAGTATTGTACTGAGAGATTCACATCAGAACTCTCTGGAAAACAACTGCTTATCTAACAGTGACAATGGAATCTGGCTTGAAAGTTCAGGACAAAACTCAATAAAAGACAACAAAGCAGATTCTAACCATCATTACGGTTTCTATTTGAATGCGTCCGAAAACAATACCCTTCAAAATAATTGCGCTTTTAAAGGAGCAATTGGCATCTACATGGAAAACTCTTCCAGCTGTCGTATTCTTGACTCGGAAACATCAAACAACTTTTACGGGATCTACCTTATCGACTCTGGAGAAAGCCTGCTCGAAAACAACACCGCAAACTCAAATGAGATGTATGGTATATATTTAGGAAACTCGAATGGAAGCACTCTGGAAGGAAATATTGCAAATTCAAACAAGTGGGGGATTTATCTCGACTCAAGTTTTAACGTGCTTAAAAATAACACAATGTCTTGCAACAGCAGGAACTTCGGAGCTTATACCTACCACTATACTGGAGAGATGAATAACACAATCGACACCAGCAACACCGTGGATGGTAAATCAATATACTATCTTGTAGGGGTTTCGAACCAGACTCTTGATTCCGACTGGGATGCAGGAGTTGTCTACTGCATTAACTGTGAAAACATAACTATCAAAGACCTATTCCTTGAAAACAGCACTTTTGGGATTTTCCTATATAATACTCAAAACTCGCTTCTTGAAGAAAACAATATCTTGAACAGCGAACATGGAATTTACCTTGGAAATTGTTCTCTTACAACTCTTAGGAATAATGATGTCAATTCAAGTGAAGGGGACGCCTTCATTTTAAGTAGCTGCAGAAACTGCCTTGTAGAAAATAACAATGCTTCGAACAATATGGCGGGTATATGGCTCTGTGATTCCAGCAAAAACAATGTCCTGAAAGAAAATACAGTTACTTCAAGTAGCTGGTGCTCTATAGATCTTGGAGATATAAGCTGCAACAACACTCTTGAAGGAAATACTCTTTCCGGGGCTTATGAAGGAATCTACCTTTACGGGACCAGTGAAGAAAATATTTTGAACAATAACACTATCACAGCCAGTTTTTATGGATTATTTACGGAAGGTTGTGGCAACAATACTATCTCAGGGAATAGAATTTCAGAAAATGATGTTGGAATATCTTTTAACTTGAACTGGACAGATGGGGCAAATTCGAATTACAACACCGTCTACAACAACTATCTGAATAACAGTAAAAACGTCGAAGACTACGGAAAAAACACCTGGAACATCTCGAAAGCAGAAGGTGAGAACATCGTTGGAGGACCTTACCTGGGTGGAAACTTCTGGGCTTCTCCGAAAGGAGATGGGTTTTCAGAGACTGCTTCGGATGAAGATGGAGATATGATTGCAGACCTTTCATATGACGTAACGGAAACAAACTATGACTATCTTCTCCTTGTGTTCGAGAAGCCGGTAGAAAAAACCAAAACGGACGGAAATAAGTGCAATAAGACCGAGTAAGCCTGGAGAAGAAAGGAGAGACAAAATATGTACGGAAAAAATTTGAATTTATTAGCTCTGTTAATCCTGGGCATAGTTATTTCACAATTAATCTTCCCGATGTCAGTAGGAGCTTGTTGCGAGCAGGAAAATGAGAGTATGGGAACAGTAATAATCGCTACTGTTGAAGGAGATTCTCACACTTTTGGGAAGGATAGCATTGCGGCTGCACTTGAGGAGGAAGGTTTTGAAGTAATTAATCTTGGAAATGGTATTTCGGCTGAAAGTTTTGCTGCAAATGCAAAAGAAAAGAAAGCCGATTTTGTATTCAGTTCAGCCTCCATGAGTACCACCATGGTCCACCAGATCCAGATTGAAGAGCAGCTCAAAGCTACTGGTATCAGGGATAAAGTTATAACAGGTGTAGGAGGATCGCTGGTAACTCAGGCCTGGGCTGACCAGATAGAAGCTGACATTTATACTTCAGGCCCTGCAGACGCGATGTCCAAAGCAAATCGTCTCACTGAAAAGTAACAATAATGTTCTAAAAAATCATATTAAAGTCAATGAAAGTACCAGTTTCAAAAACTATTATAGATAAATTCCTGTTTTAAATCTCTATTTGAAATGCGGCGTATTAAATCACCGTACTTTTTCTTTTTATCTGATTCTGAACCTAATTTTTTGTAAATTCAGTTTATTATTGTTTTTTTGAATTAACATACTTATATCGTTTTTAATTTCGTAAAGATGCTCTAAAATTCTCTTTTTACCCGAATAGCTAATAATTGTGAGTCAAAAACCTCTATTTATGTATTTTATCCCCTAATGCTCCAACGTTGAATATCTCAAAACAGAATCTTCTGCCCATTTTTTTAAAATTTTCTGGAGTGAATTAAAGTCAGAACCGAAAGCTTCCACTTCTTCTTTTAAAATTTGAAATCTGTTTCTGTACAAGTTCCGATATTAGAAAATTTCAAATTAAAATCGTATTGTGAACCCAACAACTTGATTATTTTCCTCTGGGTTGCCTGGGTTCATGATATTTGTCTGGGGATAAGATGCGTACGGCACAAAGTAGGTTACTGGTTTTACGTGCGTCGGTTCTTTTACTGCTAGCACGGAATGTATCGGCTGTTGAAAACAGGGTAAATAACTATAATTTTTTTCTGTAAGGCTCCAGGATTTACGGTACAAGAGATCAATCCTCAGCAATTAAAGAAAAGTAATTTAGAAACATTTCTTCGTTGGATTAATACATACTTACAGCTGGAAGTTAAGGTATCGAAATCGCCTTTTTGGTGCTTGAGATAATTGACCATAAAAACACGACAAAAAGGGAAAAATTGAATGGTTATTTAAAGGCAAATCACTCCCGGGAGACTGCAGTTTTAAGGAGCTATAAAATGGCAAATTACTTCTTGAAGACTGCAGATTTAGAGAGATTTAAAATAGCAAATTACTCCCGGAGTACTGCAGTTTTAGGGAGCTATAAAATGGCAAATTACTCCTGGAAAACTACAGATTTACGGAGATTTAAATGGCGCTTTATATGATAAATCAAGTAAATTTGATTTATCTATATATAAAATTACTTCTGAATATATAAATATTTCGTAGTCTTGGGGCTTTACTTATAAAATAAGGATAATAATAACACAAGTTAATATGAAAAACTTTATTATATAAAAATATTACTATATATCAGTTAATAAAAATATAATTAGAAATTGATACGCAATTTCATTTGTTGCAAAATTATTCAATATATCGAATTTTAATAATTTTTAAAGAATCTCGTTGGTTTGTGGACGAAAGAATAATGGCTCTTCGCTATTTCGAGTGGATGATTTATAGTAACGTTCTAAATTTGATCTAACACATATAATATTTGAAAAGATTCCCGTGGAAATCACATTCAAAATTGAGGATTATCTATTTTGTGTAGTTACGTCTCAACTGAAAAATTATCTTCAACTCCTACAAAACAGCGAGGAATCATAATATATTACGTAAAAACGCAATCTTTTCCATTTTTACCCAAGTAGCTAACAATTATAAGCCAAAAACCTTGTTTTATGTATTTTATTCCCCAATGCTCCTGATATTGAATCTATCATACAGAGTGGCTATTTATTAGTTTTTTGGAAGTTATGGATTTTAACCGCATGTTAGAATCAAGAGCACCCGAGTCCATTTTTGATATTTAATAGCTGTTTCTGTATCATTTCTAAGATTCACAGCCTTTGATAATAAAATCATTCTGTGGGCCAGGCGTTCTGGTGATTTTTCTCCCGGGGTGTCCAAAGGTTCATGATAAATATCTGGGGATAAAATGCGTACAGCACAATACAGGTTTTTGGTTTTATGTGCAGTAGTCCTTCTACTGCTAGCACAGAACGTATCGGCTGGTGAAAATCAGGTAAATATTACTATTATCTGTTATGACGGAAGCGCCCTTGCTGCGGCAGAGCAGTCCAATCCATACAATGCAAGTATAAATGTAACCTATATTTCTGGATATTCTGACTTTAGCAATGTCACCTTTGAAAACCAGGACGTGATATTTTCCTACATGCTCTGGTCGCAGTTCAAAGATATCGGAGACGACCTTGAGAGTGCTCATGAAAATGGGACTGCACTCATAGATATTACATCTATGATTGATCCGATATATATCAACACTTCAAGTTATGATAAAATTTTTGCCGGTACTAGCCCATATAATTCTACCGAAGAGAAATTCCTCTACAATATGGGTTCCAGAGGGGTTCTGAAGAAAAACGCTGAAAACTTCCTTATCTATCTCGCAAAAAATTACGGAGATAAACCTGAACTTACGAGCAGCTGGATTTACGAGGATCCAATTGAGTTTCCCGAAGCCGGGATTTACCATCCGGATGCCCGTTCTTCTACAAACGAATCTCAGCCCGACTGGTTTGAAAATACCACTGATTACCTTGAATGGTACTCTAATGCAACTGAGCCACGACATGCTTATGATAAGAGCAAACCCACTATAGGGATCTGGTTCCATGCTTCCGATTATACCGGTGACAACCTTGAAGTCATAGATGCTCTTATCCGTGATCTGGAAGGAAAGGGCTGCAACGTAATTGCAGGTTTTGATATTTTCAATGACATCCACAAGTTTTACTTTGACGAAAACGGAGAACCTCTTGTCCAGTGCGTGATTTCTCTTAAGAGTTTCCGCTTGAATTACGAAGATCCTGATAAAGGTGTACAGGAGCTTGAAGACCTTAACGTTCCTGTGCTTACGGGACTGGTTGTTACAAACCCTGCTAATTCTACCGACATAGCTGACGGTAATAGAGGTATCCCCAGTGAAGAGGTTGTATACAAGACTCTGCTCCCGAGCATTGATGGAATTTTTGAGTATATTGTGATTGGAATTGATAATTACGATTCCGAAACCGGTGAAAGCAACTATGAACCTCTCCCCTCCCAGATTGACTGGATGGCAAATAGGTCGATTAACTGGGCAGAACTGAAATTCAAGGATAACGAGGAGAAGAAAGTAGCTGTCATCTATTACAATTACCCTTCGGGAAAGGACAATATAGTGGCAAATTATCTCAATTCCACCCAGAGTATGTTTGAACTCCTTAACGCCATGAACGAAAGCGGGTATGAGGTCTCTGGAATTCCTGATAACAGCAGTACCCTCCTGGAGATGCTTCAGGCTCAGGGTATCAATGTCGGCTCCTGGGCTCCGGGAGTCCTGAATGGAATGGTTGAAAATCGGACTGAATGGGGGCTGCAGCTCATACCAATGGAGACCTACAGAGAATGGTTTGAGTCTGAAATTCCGGAAAACCTGAGAGCCAATGTAACAGCTGAATGGGGAGAGCCCTGGTCTGAAGATCTGCCTCAAGATAAGAGCGTTATGATCTATGAGAACGAAACCGGAATATATACTGTAATTCCTACGGTGCGTTTCGGGAATGTCTGGCTCATGCCTCAGCCTGCCAGAGGAACAGGACAAAATAATGACACCCTTTATCACAGCAGCGTTGTACCTCCCACACACCAGTACATAGCTTTCTATCTCTGGCTAAACCACGAATTCAAGCCTGACGCACTTATTCATATGGGTACTCACGGTACGCACGAGTGGCTTCCGGGTTCTACTTACGGTATGAACCGGACTTCAGACTGGTCTCCTCTCTTGTTGCAGGACATTCCAAACATCTATCCCTATATCGTTGCCAATATAGGAGAAGGAATAACTGCGGAGTACAGAGGCAATGCTCTGATTATTGACCATCTGACTCCAACCCTTGAACGCAGTGGGCTTTATGGAGATTTGCTAAACCTTTCGACTGATGTGGAGGAGTATTATGACCCTGGTATTTCTTCTCAGACAAGGACAGGATACCAGAAGGCCATAGTAAATGAGATAACAGCACTCAACCTGAGTGTTGATCTGGGAATAGATAACGTAACCGCTCTTCAAGATTACAATGAAACAGAGTTTGGGAATTTCGTTAAAAACACTCTTCATGAATATCTGGAAGACGTAGGAAATGAAAATATCCCATACGGTATGCATATTCTCAGCCATGTTCCTACGACGAATATGACAGATCCTGAAAGTGATGAACTTACCGGAATGGTAAGGTCTATGCTTGGAGGAAGCTTTGAGGATAATGTCACTGCTGCCTTCTACCCTGGGTCTGTTTACCCTCTTGGAATTCCGTTGAACGATACAAGAGTTACCAGACTTGTCTGGGAGGTCGTAACCAATAATACGAGCGTTTCTAAGGCACAGACTGTGGTTTATGGGAAAACTAACAGTACAGTTACACTTGATCTTGAACAAGGGTTGGAATACAAGGACAGGCTTCTTGACTGCGATGTGGAGATTGACAGAATTCTTTCAGCCCTAAACGGAGGCTTTATCCCACCAGGCTCAGGGCTTGATCCCATTATGAATCCGGATGCAGTACCTACAGGGCGCAACTATTACAGTATAAATTCAAAGCTCTATCCTTCAAAGGCAACATGGGAAGTAGGAAAATCTCTTGCAATCCAGATGCTTGAGGACTATTACAATGAACACGGGGAATATCCTAAAAAAATTTCATTCTCAAGGTTTGGGGTGGAGTTTATTGCAGACCGTGGGACTCTGGAAGCCGAAGTGCTTTACCTACTTGGAGTACAGCCTGTCTGGGATGAGTATGGGTATGTGACCGGAGTTGAGGCTATACCTGAAGAGGAACTATTGCCAAACTATGATACTTCAAAATCTGGGAGGCCACGTATTGATATCGTCTACTCAACCGCAGGAATAAGAGATGCTTTCCCGGATAAGATCAAAATGGTAGACAGCGCTGTGAAACTTGCAAGTTCTCTTCCTGGCGTGAACTATCCCAACTACGTTAACCAAAGCTCCCTTACACTCTATGATTCTCTGCTTGCTGAAGGGTACGACAACGAGACTGCAACAAAACTCTCCACAATGCGCTGTTTTGCGGTAATGGACGGTACTTATGATATAGGCGTCTCAGATGCAGTCAGTGCAAGCGGGACATGGGAAAATGAAGAAGCTATTGCAAATGTATACCTGGACAAAATGGGATATGCTTATGGAGAAGATTTCTGGGGCATACAGTGCAGAGACCTCTTGGAGGGTAACCTGAAAAGCGTTGAAGCGTCAGTGCATTCTTCCTCTTCAAACCTTTACGATTCTCTTGATAATGATGACTTTTTCCAGTACTTTGGTGGCATGAATTTAGCTACAAGGTACGTAAAAGGTGACGGAACTACTCCAGAAATGTATGTTTCGGATACCAGTAACCCTGACGAGGCTCAAATGATTGGGATGCAGGAATACCTTAGCAGGGACCTGAGATCCAGATATTTTAATGACAAGTGGATCGAAGGAATGCAGAACTCCGGATACTCAGGCGGCAGCATGATGTCCGATTTTGTGAACAACCTTTTCGGCTGGGAGGTAAGTGATTCTGACCTTGTGGATGATACTGTCTGGCAAGAGGTGTATGAAACATATGTAAATGATCCTTCTATGAAAGAGTGGTTCAAGCAGAATAATCCTAATGCTTACCAATCTGTAACAGCGAGAATGCTTGAAGCGGTCAGGCACGATTACTGGACACCCTCAGAGGATGTTATCGAAAGCCTTGCAAAGGAATATGAGGAGTCTGTAGCTGAGAATGGGGTTTCATGCTGTCACCATACATGTGGAAATCTCCTGCTTCATGAGTTCGTGAGTGGAACGGTATCTGTTCCGGGCTACTCCGAGAAAATAGAAGCTGCAACTAAGACCAAAACTCTGGAGACCACAGAAAAGACCCAGAGCAGTAGTAGTGATAGTCATCATGATCATAATACTGGAAATGCTACCGTAGTACCAAAAACCAGCTCATCCAGCAACCAGACATCTCAGGATTCAAATGGAGGATATGGTACAGATACTTCCGAACCTGATCCTGGAACTCAGAAATCCTTAGATACTGATTATGTTGAGGGGTATGAAATGCAGAGAGATTCTTCCGAAGAACCTGATAATAGTGGTTTTTCATTTTCGGGCTCTGATATTTTCGGGATTTTCTTTGTGGTGGTAGCCGCCGGTGGAATTTATATAGGCATGAGGAAAAAATAACCAGAAAAATGTAACCAAGTAACCAGAAAAATGTAACCAAATAAATAAAAAAGTAAATAAAATTCGAAAAGGGTTAAACCCTTTTTCTTTTTTCTTAAAAAGTGACTTTTTATTTTTTAATTTTTGATATCGATTTCGGCACTAGTTTTATTCTTTTTCAGTCTTTTGTTTCCTCATCCTTTTCTTCAGTCTCTTTTATGTAAGGCTTAATATCCAGTACGGGTGTCCCATTGATCGCATCAAGCCCCTTTACATGGAGCACATTGCCATCCACTCTCAAAAGCTCTACAATAGTAAGCCCTATTCCATTAGGGCGGAATGGGCTTCGGCTGGCAAAGACTCCTGAATCCTTCCCGTCATAACGTCGGCGGCTGACAAGTTTATATCCTTCCGATCGGCTAAAGTAAAATAGGATGTACAGTTTTTCAAAGTCCTCGATTCTATAAAGCCCGTCTGTAAATTCTTTTTTGAGAACTATCTTTGAGACTTTATTGTATACCTCTTCATTGTATACCGGCTCAAGGTAGTTATTTTCAACGTAGCCTACAGGAATCATTTCAATTTTTTCGGAAACCTCAGAAATTTCATTCATTTTTTGCCTCAAAACATGGAATGCAAACGACTTGTCCATTTTTCATCCTGCCGAGAGGTTCCATAAACCCTTCGCCGCACTTGCTGCAGATCAGGGTGGGATAAACTATGGCTTTTTCCGGCGGCTCGGCTTCAACTTCCCTTACCCAGAAAAGCTCTTCTTCGGGCATTTCCAGAACTCTCTGGCTTTTTGCCTCGTGCGAGGCCCGAAACTCTTCTGCCTCTTCAGGGCTTGCAGTGCCTACCCTCAATTTCGCGAAGAGGGCGGTATGCTTTTCATCCACAGGGAGAGCATCGGGCTTCAGGGAAATCCTCAGGGCTTTATTATCACCTCTTTTGAAATATGTGTAAACGTGTTTCCCATGTTCCTTGAAAATAAGGTTTCCTTTCCCACAGGTGCACCCGTTTATTGCCTGAATAGCATCCACGGCACATGATCGGTTTTCTACGATTGCGACCAGCTCTTCATCTTTGCTGCGGTCTTTGAAGTGGGTGGCGGCAAGTGATGCTACCCTGTAGCCAATGGAAAGTCCGGGGCAGACATGTCCATGAAACTGTACTGCAGTATCGAAATTCAAGTTTTTCACTCCTAGTTTTTTAATTCTTATTTCTAATTTTTCCGTCAGATTTTCATGTTAGAAATGAGTACATTTGATGATTAATTTCCATATTTCCTGGCTATTATTTATAGATTTTTTATTCGATTTATGTTACAAAAAAGATATCTCGTAATAAATAGGCTTGCTTTCTAGATTTGAAGGATTGAAATGCTCCTTCTACTTTCTCATCTTTTTAAACCTGCCTTCTTGAATCGCAAAAGGACTTAACTTGGGTTTAAAAATTTACATTTGCTAAAAACTGATGGAAAAGTGCAGATCGGGTTTGAGGTTATTTAGTGAAGAGATTTATGAACTGATTCCGTTCACTTTATATACTATTAATTTCGAGTATTCCACTTTATCCTGATATTATTTTAATAAAAATGATCTAAAATTAAAACACTACTCTATGTGAAGTACTTCAAAAAACACTACTCTATGTAAAGTACTTCAAAAACGATTTATAATTGGGAGCCTTGTTTGCCACCTCTGATTGGCTCCCAATCGCGTGATTCAACCCCTACGATTAAGAGAAAAACCCCTTAACTCTTAATCGTTGACTTTCTCTTTATGTTATAGAGGTATATAACCTATACGACTTTGAAATTTTTGCTACATTAAATTATTTAGCCGCTTCAAAATTGGATCTTTTTGACTAAATATCCCCTTGAACTTCTATACTTATTTTTATGTTTAGCTTCAACAAAAACCGTTAAAACGACTTTAAATGCAAAAAAACATTTTTAATTGATTATTTTATTAATAAATTATATTTACTGACTATAAATAGCACTCCAGCATTAGATGAATACGACATTCGCTGGTAATTACTAATTAATAATTTATATATTTCTAAAATTAACATTCAATCTAATATTTCTCTACTTATTGCATAAAACTATAAATAATAGTTATGTATTGAAAATTAATTAATGGTTTTGTACTTGATTATAGGAATATAAACTTGTTTAACCAGGTTTAGTGAATAATTAGTACATTAAATTCATTTTAAAGGTCCTTGCACGAATTGTTTTTCAAAATGGGCTTTATTTTTTGAAGAATTCTCTAAAGAAAGATTCTTCAGAAAAGTTGTAAATCTCGCTTTTATAAATTTAAACTCTTTAAGTAATTTATAATTTTGCGATGATTAACTAATTATTTTCAGTATCTATTAGGTTTATGTTAACAGTTAACGATTTTCAGAATAAATATCGTTGCTAAATGGGGAAGATATTTATCAAGTATCTGCATATATAGCAAAAACATGAACAGCCCGCTTCTCGAATTGATTTTCCTCTCCGAAAAAAGGAAAGATCTTCTTTTATTTTTGAAGGATGGGCCAAAATCAATCTCAGAGATTAAAGAAAGCTTGGATGTAGGCCTAGTAGCAATTCTCCCTCAACTAAAAAAGCTGAGGGACAACTCCTTGATTTTTAAGAGAGGTGACATTTACAGCCTGTCTCCTCTTGGGATAGCGGTAGCTGGCAGAATGAAGCCAATGACGGATATCTTAACTGCTTTCGGAAGCAAATACGAATACTGGGCAAACCACGCAGTTGAGGTCATACCCTATCCTTTGCGAGAAAGGATTGGAGAGTTGTCTAGCTGCAAGTTTTCCGCCCCTCCTGACAGGACATGCCTCTTTGAACCTCATAAGGAATTTGTGGAATACCTTATGAAGTCAAAAAAAATAAGCGGTATTGCATCGGTTTTCCATCCTCTTTATCCATCTCTTTTCCTTACTTTTGCAAAAAAAGGAGCGGATGTTTCTCTTCTTGTAACTCGCCCGATTTATGAAAGAATAAAAGAAGAGTACAGAGCCGACATAAGTGAGTTTATTACATTCGAAAATGCCAGTTTTTACGTTTACGACAAAAAAATAGAACTCGCCTATGCTGTTACCGACATATTCCTTTCCCTTACTCTTCCTTTTTCGGACGGCACTTACGACCATAAAGAAGATGTCCTGTGTTTCGACTCGGTTGCCCTTCAGTGGGGAGAAGACCTTTTTGCTTACTATAGGAACCTCTCTGAAAAAATAACTGAGATCTGAATTTCTTCGAGGGCAACCCCCGGAACAGCCGGAAGATAATTATAAATTGCACCCCCACTATCACTTATACTATGCAAAAAGTTCAGGAAACCGCAGAAAAAATCCGGACAATGGAGATCCGGGGCGCAGGCAGGATTGCAAAAGCTGCTGCTGAAGCTATCAGGGACTATGCCGCAGGGCTGGACGTAGCTTCAATGGAAGAGTTCAGTGCCAGAATAAAAGAAGTCTCGAATTATCTCATCAGTACTCGCCCGACTGCCGTCTCCCTCCCAAATGCTGTAAAACTCTCTTCAAAGTATTCTTCGGCAAATGTGGAGGAGGCAAGGCAGGAAATCATTAAAAACGCCAACCTTTTTATTGAGAGAGCCGACAGGGCCCTTGAAAAAATCGGAAAAATCGGGTCAAGAAGAATCCGGGACGGGGACGTTATTATGACCCACTGCAACTCCCATGCTGCTCTTTCGATCATCACTACAGCCTTTGAAGCCGGAAAGGATATCTCGGTAATTGCTACCGAAAGCCGCCCCAGGCGCCAGGGCTTATTGACGATCCGCCACCTTAATGGTTTTGGGATCCCTACAACCCTTATTGTGGATTCTGCGGTGCGCTATTACATGAAAGATGTGGATAAGGTTATCGTAGGTGCCGACGCGATTGCAGCTAATGGTGCTCTTGTAAATAAGATCGGAACCTCCCAGCTTGCGCTTGCAGCTCATGAGGCCAGAAAAAGTTTTATGGTAGCTGCCGAGACCTTCAAGTTTAGCCCGAGCACGATTGTCGGAAACCCTATAGAAATTGAAGAAAGGGCTTCAGATGAAATCGTAGATCCTGCGCTTATTTCCGATCTCGCTCACGTGCAGGTAAGAAATCCGGCTTTTGACTTCACCCCTGCCGAATACATAGATATGATCGTAACAGATATCGGAATTATCCCTCCCGCAATGGCTTATACCGTTATAAAAGAGCATCTGGGCTGGGAGCTTGGAGAAATTTGAGCAGCTTGAATTATTTTTTAATTTTTAGCCAGTTTTGATTTACTTTTTCCTTGATTTTTTCATCCTCTCTTCAGCTGATTTTAGCTATCTTTAATAATCCCATCTGTAATCCTGAGCACCCTCGAACACTCCTTTGCAACCTCAGGGTCATGCGTCACAACAAGAATTGTCTGCCCTTTTTCGCTCAACTCTTTAAAGACCCGCACAATCGAATCCCTCGTTTTGCTGTCCACCTCCCCAGTGGGCTCGTCAGCCAGGATAACCGCCGGCTTATTCGCAAGTGCCCTGGCAATAGAGACTCTCTGTTGTTCCCCTCCTGATAATTCGGAAGGCTTATGGGAGAGCCGGTCTCCAAGGCCAAGTTCTTCGAGCAGCTTTCTTGCCCTTTCTCCCCTTTCTTTTTTTGGCACCATGGAAAAACGCATGGAAAGCTCAACATTTTCAAGCGCAGAAAGGGTTGGGATAAGGTTATAGTGCTGAAAAATAAAGCCTATTTTCTCTCTTCTCACGCGAGGAAGTAGTTTTTCAGGTACCGATGTAAGGTCTATTCCATCAAGGATAACTTTTCCATCCGTGGCCTTTTCAAGTGTTCCGATCAGGGCAAGGAGAGTTGATTTTCCGGAACCTGAAGGCCCCATTATCGCAAGAAGTTCCCCTTTTCTTACGGTTATGCAGGCACAGCGAAGGGCATGGACAAGGATTTTACCTTGGGAATAAGTTTTGGAAAGGTTTTCAACCTGCATTATGATTTTTTGTTCTTTGTTTACTAAATTGCTTTTATTCAATTCTTTTTCCAGCTTTTCCGCAGTTTCAAGCCCGTTTTCTTCAATTCTGATTTCAGGCATGCTTCAAAGCCTCCATCGGGCTCATTTTTGAGGCTCTATACGCAGGATAAAGCCCTGAAAGCGCACCTATCAATAAGGCGAAGAGCATAGCAATTACAAGAAGTCTGGGCGTTATCAGGAAAAGCACTATCCTTGTATTTGCAAGCCAGGCATTCATAATATAAACAGCCACGGAACCTACAAGAATTCCAAGGATCCCGCCAAGAAAACCCATACATGAGGCTTCCCCTAACGTAAGAAGTAAAATATCCCGGGTTTCGGCCCCGATGGCTTTCAAAATCCCGAATTCTCTTGTCCTCTCTGTAACGGACATTAACATAGTATTCATCACGCAAAGCCCGCCTATGATTGCTGCAAGGATCCCTGAGCTGATAGTTATCACGCTGAAAATCATAAAGGATTGCCTTGCCTGCACCTCAAGCTCGTCGGGAGAAAGGGTGCTTGTACCTTTAACGCTCAATTCTATGCGCTTGGAGAGCACTTCTGCATCCACCCGCTCATCAGGAACTGCAAAGATATAGGAAACCGAATTGCCTACATCGTAGAGATCCTGCGCAGTTTCAAGAGGTATGATTACCGCATTGTCAAAAATCGAGCCCGTGTAGTCCAGAATTCCTACAACGGTAAAATATTTGTCATGAATCTCAAACTTGCTCCCTATCTCGAGTTGATATTCCCTTTTAATGTTGCTTCCGACAACAACATTGTATGAATCCCCTGGATTGAGGAAACGGCCTGCTTTCAGCTCCACTGGATAGAGAGCAACGCTAGATTTTTCCGGGGGCACACCAAGGATCTGTTTCCCGGTCATTCCCATTTTGTCCTCATCAAAAGTAGTCATTAAAAGTCCATACGCATCTTTTACCCCTGCCACCCGAAGTACATCGCTCACCTTTTCGTCCGTGAGTCCTCCTCCAAAGACTCCACTTTCGGCAAAGACCCGGATTTTATCACTGGTCACACTCATGGAGCGCTCAAAGGTCTGGTGGAAATTCTCGGACATGGCGCCCATAACTATAACTGCAAAGATTCCAAGGGCAATCCCGCAGACTGTCAGTGCACTCCTGACTTTCCTGTTCATTATATTTCGGATGATGAGGTCAAACATAATGATCCTACATTCGAATTTTACATGGATTTAGCTATCAAGTCAAGAAAGCTTTCAAGGTTCTCAAGACTGTCAAGGCTTTTAGGGCTTCAAGGCTTTCAGGAATTTTATTTTTCCTTTCCTTACAAACAAGATTCCAGCACAGAGAAAGGTTCCCAGAACCGTGAGAAAGCCAGAGGCTGGGGATTTTTCTACAGGGCTTGCTTCGGCCACGGGCTCAAAGATCCTGAGAACAGTTTCATGGCTGTCAAGAACTTCTCTTTCGGAATTCAGCACATAAATCTTTACATTATAATCTCCCTTCGGGACTCCTTGCCATATTATTCCTACTGTATCTTCTTTTCCCGAAGTCAGGATGTCCGTGGTCTCTTCAAAAATCTTTCCTTTCCCATTTTCAGGTGTCAGCACAACCCTTACAAGCCCGTCAAAAGGCACCTGGGATTTTCCTACAATAGTAACACTGGCTCCGTATTCATCCACGTCAATATCCCGATCAATAATTTCCACCTTTTCTTCGGCCCTGAAATTCGATATATAGGCTGCGGTGACATCAGGAGAATGGGAATGAACCTCCAAAAGAGCAGTATAGTTTTTATTGTTCTCAAGCAGGAAAGGCCAGTAACTTGCATTATAATAGGTGTTTGTAATAGGGATATTCTTCTGCTTTTCAGAATACACAATTTCCGTGCCTGAGAGAAGCTTAAGGTCAAGGTCGATCATACCGGGCTCAGGCAGCTGTATACTCCCAAAATTCGTAGGACTTGTGAGACTCATCAAAACCGATGCTTTCTCAGAATCTGCGGAAAAGTCCACAAGTTTAAGCTTTGAAAGAATAGGATTTCGGTCGGAAAATGAAAGTTCTCTAAAAGCAAGGTTTTCATTCCCGTTTTTCACAAAAACCTGCACTGTATAAGATTCCCTATCTTTTCCGAAATCCTCCTCAATTCCCCAGAACAGGACTTTTGTGACTTCCTGTCCTTTCTCCACAGACCCAAGAGGAAAGGTTTCCGATTTCAGCAGTTTCTTCTTCGAATTCAAAGTAAAAACAAGAGAGGCGTTTTCAAGAGGCTGCTCAAACCGAACTGTAGCATCCGCGAGCTCATGGTCCGAGAAAAAATCTGTGATAACGACATCTTCCTGCCTTTCCTCTTCAAAGGCTGCACTATTTACTGCTGCGAAAGCAGGGCTGAGCTCAGCACAGAAGATGGTCAGGAATAGAAGCATGGAAAAAAAGCGAAAAACAAATCCTTTATTAAAAGAACTCTTTTTTTCAGGCAGGTTCAAGCCCGGTTCCTCCTCCCGTTCAGAGATTTCAGGACAGAAATTTCAGGAAACTGGCTTTTTAGGAATCCTAAACTCTAAACCGGTACTTCCGTCTGTTTTCTGTTATTGGGATATATGTCGGAACCTCTATGTTTAAGTTTTCATCTTCTGTAAATATGAAGATTTTAAACCAAGCCTTTTCAAAAAAGGCTTGAGCGAAAACGCTATTGTCGGCATGATTAACCGGTGCAGTGGTTGAGCCTCAACCGTTGTGCTTGAACGAAAAACCGTATGAGATTTGGGTCTTAAATTGGTCTGAACTTTATACCTTTGTTGTAATCCAGGTTCCGCAGGGTATTGGAGATTTTTTGGCTGCTTCTCCATTGAGTACTTCTCCAAGTACGGCAGGGTCCCGGGCATCCATGACAAGAGCATCGAGTTTGCAGCGTTCGATAATTTTTGCGGCTACAGGGTCAACAGGGGATTTGGAGCCTGCTTTCATCTCGATTGCCATGACTATGTTTATGAGCTTCGCAGGAGAGATTTTGTCGTACTTTACTGCCGAAGGATCACAGTTAGGGTCTGCGGAATAAACTCCGTCAATCGAGGTTGCAATTGCCAGCAGGTCTGCTCGCAGAAACTCCGCAAGAATTGCAGCAACAGCATCCGTGGTCTGACCGGGGATAACTCCTCCCATGACAACTACCTTTCCAGGACGCATGGCCTTTGCAGCTTCCAGATAATTTGTCGGGATTTCAGGACAGGCATCGGGCCCGAGGGCTGCAGCAAGCAGGCGTGCGTTAAGGCGAGTAATTTCTATACCTATATAGTCGCAAGTTACCTCGTCGGCGCCAACTGCCCTTGCAGTGTCGATGTAATTCCGTGCTGCTTCTCCTCCGCCGGCTACCACAAGCAGAGTATGTTTTTTCGAGAGCTTCCGGAGAACGTCCGCATATTTTAAAAAACGATTCGGGTCAAGGTTTTTTGCGAGAATTGAACCGCCTAATGAAAGTATTATGAGCATGATGATCTCTACACATTAACAATTCGGATTTTTAAATGTATCGCTGAACACTTTTTGTTTAAGTAACCAAAAATCCCATATAACGAGAAACCCTAAAGACCCCCAAACCAATAAATTCTTGCTTGACCACTTATTGTTTAAGCTCATGATTATTTAAGGCAGATAACTCTTTTCAGTGCAGGGTGGTATATGGATCTTACTGACATACTTAGAGCTGTTAAAGACGGAAAAATGGATCTTGAGAGCGCAGAGCAGCAGGCTCGAGGCCTGGGCTTTGTCTCCTATATGGACATAGCAAAACTTGATTCCCACAGGAAAAGCAGAACAGGAGTAATCGAGGCTATTCTTGCCGACTGTAAAGCTCCTGACGATGTGGTAGAGATTGCGAGGGTCATGGTTGCTGAGAGCAAAAGAGCCCTTATCACGCGGGTTTCGCCAGGGCATCTTGAAGCCTTAAAGCAGGTCTTTGGTGAGGATAAACTTGAGTGGAACAGCAGGGCACGTACTGTTGTTATCCATGACGGTACGCCTGCTCCAAGAACCGGCGGGATAGTAGGAATCGTTTCGGCAGGTACGGCCGACATCCCGGCTGCGGAAGAAGCTAAGGTTGTAGCATCAGAAATGGGCTGTGAGACAGTTGCAGTTTATGATGTGGGGGTTGCAGGAATCCACAGGCTTATCCCGGCAATGGATAAATTAAAAGCCATGAGGCCCGGAGCAATCGTGGTTGCAGCCGGAAGGGAAGGAACACTTCCCACAATAGTCTCGGGATTAGTTGACGTACCTGTAATCGGGCTTCCAGTTTCGACAGGTTATGGAGCAGGCGGAGGAGGAAAAGCTGCCCTGCTGGCAATGCTCCAATCCTGTTCCACACTTGCAGTTGTGAATATCGATGCAGGCTTTGTTGCGGGAGCATATGCGGCTAGGATCGCAAATATGATTGCGGCAGCCTACACACATGGCAAGGAAGAAGGGACAGGCCAGAAATGAGAGTAACAGGGTAATAAAAGGGAATAAACAGGAAAGAAATTGAAATGCAGGAAGAAATCTTATGAAAGCACTTGTATTCAACCCTTTTTCCGGGGCAGCAGGAGATATGATCCTTGGATGCACTCTCGATCTCGGGGCTGACCGTAAAACGGTTAAAGAACTGATAGAAGCTTCTGTCGATGTATCCGTGGATATAAAAGAAGTTATAAAAAAGGGAATAAAAGCCCTGGATGTTAGGATAAACGTACCTGAAATAGAGCCAGTCCGTACATATCCGGAAATTATAGATGTGGTAAAGGCTGCAAAGCTGCCCGCGCGTGTGGAAGCAAGTGCCCTTGATATCTTTTCGAAGCTGGCCGATGCCGAAGCTTCAGTTCACGGGCAGCCTGACCTTGAGAAGCTTCATTTCCATGAGGTTGGACAGAGTGATGCTCTTGCCGATATAATCGGCTCTTCAGCAGCTATCCATTCCCTTAATTGTGATGCTGTTTACTGTACTCCTATAAATGTGGGAAGTGGAACAATAGAATGCGCACATGGAGTTTTGCCTGTGCCAGCGCCTGCAACTCTTGAACTTCTTAGGAGAGGAAAATTCTATTTCAGGGGAGGAATTGAGCAAAAGGAGCTTCTAACTCCGACAGGAGCTGCTATTCTTGCCCATTTTGCAAGACCCATGGAAACTTTTCCTCATGGCAGGGTAATTTCAATAGGTTACGGAGCAGGGGATTCTGAGCTTGCCGGGCCCAACGTTCTTCAGGGAATATTATCCGAACTTGATTCCTGCCTGATTCCGGATATAATTGAGGTTCTAGAAACGAATGCGGACGATGTGAGCGGGGAAGTCTTAGGTAACCTGTTTGAGGAATTGCTTGCTATGGGAGCAAGGGATGTTGCAATTCTCCCGGCAACAATGAAAAAAGGCCGTCCTGCCCATATTATCAAGGTCATTGCAAAGCCTGAAGACACTGCAAAGCTCGCTCGAAAAATCATTATCGAAACAGGATCCCTTGGAGTAAGAGTTATACCTACCCGACACAGGTTGATGGCTGCCAGGCGGATAGAATCAGTTAAGTTTGAGGTCGAAGGGCAAGTGTATGAAGCTGCGGTCAAGATCGCCAGGGACTCTGAGGGCATACTACTCAATATTTCTGCTGAGTTTGAGGACTGCAAGAATATCGCAAAAATGAGTGGCGTCCCTGTAAAAGAGGTTATGAGAAAAGCAGAAGAGGCTGCAAGAAAGCTTTTCTCATGAAATTCTCAAAAGACGAGAAAAGTAAAACTTAAAAGTAATAGTGGAAAGTAAAACTGAATAGTAAAAATAAGTAGTGAAACTGAATTGTAAAAATAAGTAGTGAGACTGAATAGTAAAAAACTGGAAAGTAAAAGCCTGAATCTCTGAGGCTTTTACTTTTATTTCTCTATCTTTTTTTGCTCAAATCAGAGTTTACCCATGGAATGCAGGAGTTCCGCATTCAGCACACTTGCTCCCGCTGCTCCGCGAATGGTGTTATGTCCCATTGCGATGTATCGGATTCCTTCTCTTATGCGGCCTACTGAAACACTCATGCCTTTTCCCATATTGCGGTCAAGACGTGGCTGAGGCCTGTCGACTTCGTCTCTTACTATTAAAGGTCTTTCAGGCTCGGAAGGAAGTTCTTTAAGTCTGGGGTCAAAGTTCAGGAAAGCTTTCCTTACTTCTTCAGGCGTCGGTTTATCCCTCATTCCGGCCCAGATGGCTTCTGTATGTCCATCTATAACAGGGACTCTGTGGCAGGAAGCACTGACTCTCATATCTGCAGGCACGATTTCAGAGCCGTTGAAATCTCCGAGAAGCTTTAAAGTTTCAGTTTCTATTTTCTTTTCTTCGCTTCCTATGTACGGAATTATATTATCATAAATTGCCATCGCGGCAACTCCGGAAAAACCTGCCCCTGAAATCGCCTGCATTGTGGCTACCTGTATGGTTTCGAGTCCAAACTGCATAAGAGGCTTTAAGGTAACGGTCATGACAATTGTGGAACAATTGGGATTTGTAATAATATACCCATCCCATCCCCTAGAATCCTGCTGGACTTCGAGAAGGCCAAGATGTTCTGGGTTTACCTCGGGAATCACGAGAGGAATATCCTTTTCCATCCTGTAAGACGAGGCATTGCTTGCCACTGCAAACCCGGCTTTTGCAAATTCGGGTTCTACGGTCTGGGCAAGGTCTGCGGGAAGTGCCGAGAAAACCACATCTGCATCTACGGCTTTCGGATCTACCGGGACGACTTTGATATCTTCAACGCTTTCCGGCATAGCTGTGTCTAACCTCCAGCCTGCAGCTTCTTTATATGTTTTGCCGGCGCTTCTCTCGGATGCTGCAAGGGCTGTAATCTCAAACCAGGGGTGGTTTGCAAGTGCTTCTACAAATCTCTGCCCGACAGCGCCTGTGGCGCCTAAAATACCCGCTTTAATTGCTACCATCTAAAAAGCTACCTCCGGAAAGATAGAAATGATCAGTAATAGTGATTGATTATTAATAGTGATTAATAAAAAGGAAAAAGAAAATTGGAATAAATAGATTATTCCAACTGATTACCGTTTTACTCTTCTACTTTAATTGCCTGGTTCGGGCATGCCTCTTCGCATGCACCACATTCTACGCATTCGTCATTGTCGACTACTGCGATTCCCTTTTCTTCATCAAGAGCAATTGCATCATTGGGGCATTCATCGACACAGGTTCCACATCCGGAACATTCATCTGCATTAACTGTTGCTGGCATATTTATTCACACTCCTTTTGATTGCTCGATATATACCTGGAAATTAAATAGGGCGTTTTTGAAACTTCCATAGGATATCGAAAAGTTTGGTCATAACGCCATTGACAAGACAAACATAAAAACTTATCGCTTTTTAACAAAAGGAAGATTTCTAAAATCAGGATGGAGTTAACCATCAGGAAACTAGAAAATCTCATTGAAAGTTATAAAATAAAGGGAAAATTGAAAAAAGTTTATTTAACATACCGAATCATGCATAGCAATTCCGGCATCAGTAAGGTGGTACGTTCCTTCTTCAAGTTTCAGGAAGCCTTCCTTTAGCAGGAAATCCATGTGGAACTTAAAGAAGAAATCGTTCAATCCGGATTCTTCTTTTAATTGTTTTTCGGTCTTTCCAAATATCCCAACAGTCCGGAGGAGCTTTCTTCTTGCAGGATTTATGGAAACTTTTTCCATCATCATATGTTCCAGCTTGACAGCTTCGCCTTCGGTAGGCTCGCCTTTTTTTTCAAAATAGGCGTCAAGTTCATCTATTTCCTCGTTCATGTCAAAACTCCATTATTTCTTGTATTATTAAAACTGACCTTTTTTTAAAGAGTTCCGAAAAGAATAAGTGTGATTGTAACTCTCCTAGTTAAGTCACAGGTTTCTACCATAGCTTTAAATTTAGCTTTAAGTTGAGTTTTACACTTTTTTCATTCATTTTTCCTGTATATATTAATCCTGCATATTTGCTCATGTTCGTGCTCATCATGATTATCAGTATCATGCTTTTTAATTTCTTTTTCAAAAGCGATCCCTGATTTCTCAAGATTCTCTTCAAGAGCACATTCAATTATCTCTATGAGTTTATATTTAGGGACCTTTGTAACTGCGGAAAGCAGCCTGAGTTCTGTTTTCTCACTTTCCAGATCCGGGATTATCTCTACCTGAGGTACTTCTTTAGAAGATGTTATACTGCCTTTAACCACAGATTCCGGGGATTTCATGGAAAGCTTTACATGCCCTACAAATTCAGGATTAATTCCCCGTATCCTCTCCTGAACGATCTGAAGATTTTTTTCTACGAAACGTACACTTTCTTCAGGACTGAAATCCAGCGATTCGAGGGTATAGAGAGCTGAATAAGCCGAGACTTCGGAAAGCTCAATGGAATTTTTCTTTTCCTGAGAAGGCTTTTTAAGCCCTGGAACAGCGAGATGGAGAAGTAGTTTTTCGAATTGATCATCTTGATGTTTTGCGGAAAATTTTAGAATCCTGGCTTCTGGGTTCATCTCGTGGAGCATTTTTTCAGCAGCAAGGACAGTTTCTAAAGGCGTTATATCAATCTTGTTTATACAGAGAATTTCAGCTTCTTTTATCTGCGTTTCTATAAACCTTGGGATCTCTTTTGCTTCGGTCCCAAACCTGCCAGGATCTAAAAGAGTTACTATCGGGGCAAAAGAGATCTCAGAGAGCCCCATTGTTTCTATCTCTTCCCTTATCTGCCCCGGGAAGGCGATTCCTGTCGGTTCAATAATTACAATGTCAGGTGCAAACTCTTCCTCAAGGGTCTGAAGGGTATACTGCATACTTATCCTGAGTGTACAACAGATGCAGCCGCTTGTAAGTTCCTCAGTTACAATGCCAGGACTTGTAAGAATATCTCCATCAAGACCAATTTCTCCTATTTCATTTACAATGATTGCAGTCTTTTTCCCTGCGTCACTGAACTGCTTGCTGATTCGAAGTATAGTGGTTGTTTTCCCGCTTCCGAGAAAACCTCCTATAATCATGACTTTCATGTCTCTCTCCTTTTTTCGCACAATAAAATTGTTTTTGAACGGTCTGAGGAATATAATCTATTTTATGGTATATATAAAATAGCAGGAATGGTCGATCTGATATGTGAGGTAATTCAAAAGAAGATCATGATATGATCTGATATTGAAAAATAGATTGCGTTCTCATCAAAGAACCTGGAAGTTCCGAACGGCTTTAAGAGATTTTGTTTATCTGGGAAGAGATACTGAGGTACTAGACTCACGGGTTGCGAGTTTTAATTAATTCTCTTTCAGTTTTTCCCCTTACTTGTGGAGTAGATATTGACGAGTGGGGTATTAAAGGGATGAGAACGCAATTTATACTACACGCTTACAGTATTTAATATTTTTAACACACAATGTTATTCTATTATCAATATATTAACACATTGTTATAATTTTAGTCCATTGTTCTAAGCTTATATTATTTCTATAACATTATCTTATGCCTGTATATATGGGGCTTCTGCATCTTATTTTCATTCTTTATGTTTGAGGTTTGGTTATATTTAAGTCTTAAATAATCTTTTTCTAGGCCTATATATGAGAAAATCAGTTTTATGGACTGAAATGCCTACAAAATCTGACTTTCAGATTTTAGGGGACTTAAGGCAAGGTATGGGGTAAGGTCTAGGAATTTTTCTTATGGTTTTTAATTGGTCAAAAACAATTTAATTTATATAAACAGAATAATTTATATATCTCTTAGTAATGATGAGAGAAACAAAAGGAGTTTCAGAACTATATTTATTTGTAATCACCTTGTAATTACCTTGTAATCCTTTTGTAATAGCTATGAGGAGCATTTGCATGCAAAGCAAGTCAATTACGCCGGAAATAAAAGCTTTCCTTATTTCCATAGGTTCGGTTTCCGTAGATCCCTCGCTTATCCCACGAGCTCGGGGTTCGACTGCGGGTCCGGGGGCAGGTACAAGTTCAGTTTTCTTCAGATCTGGAGACAAACGGGTAAGGCTCAGCATAAAAGAAGACTCTCCTCTTTCAATTCTAAAGGTTCAAGACGAAGGATATGTTGGGATTTTCTATCAAGGAGAAGAACTTGTGCGAGGGAAACTTGAGCCTGCCTCTGCGCACTGTCCTGATCAAGCTTTTATAACTCTTTGTGAAAGGTGTGTATTTGACTGCAAATATTGTTCTGTTCCCAAATTGCAGGGGCATGTTAAAAATGAAGAGGAAGTTCTGAGCATAATTGATGAGGTTTTGCAAGCAGGAAATCTGAAAGCTATTTCCCTTACCTCGGGCGTTGAAACCTCAATAGAAGGAGAGGTTGAACGAGTGCTCAAACTGCTTCCTGCTCTCAAAAAGTACAATGTTCCTGTTGGAGTTTCGGTGTATCCTACTAAAGGTTGCTCCAGAAAATTCTATGAAGCAGGAGCTTCTGAAGTCAAATACAATGTTGAAACTATGGATCGTGAAATCTTCAAAACAGTCTGTGGAGACCTTTCCCTTGATTATATTCTGGATCGCCTCAGGGAAGCTGTCGACGTTTTCGGGAAAAACCGGGTTTTCAGTAATTTTATAATAGGCCTCGGAGAAAGCGACGATTCTGTAAGGGATGGAATTGAGACCCTTGCAAAAATCGGAGTAATTCCTGTTCTGCGGCCGGTAAACCCGCATCCTCTGAGAGCTGGATATTGTTTTATGGAACGGCCGTCCCCTGAACGCCTTCTAAAGCTTGCAAAACTTGAAGCCGAGATTCTCAAGAAATATGGGCTGGATCCAGGGCTTGCAAAAACCATGTGCCTGAAATGTACAGGCTGTGACCTTGTCCCTTTTATTGATTTTTAATTTCTACTTTGGTTTTATTTTTTTGTTTAAAAGTTGATTTTTTTCTCAAAGAATTCGTCTTAAATAGGACTTGAGCACTTGGGTAGTAAAACCAAGAACAACAGACGTTTCTGTTAAACCTATATTTCAGGAAACTAAAGATCTTTTAATTCTATTGATCTCCATTTCAACCATATAGGTTCTACTTTTTCTTCTAAGAGGGACCCCATTATTTCTATTGGAAACTTTTACGGGTTAATTTTTTATTACTACTTATTATTTCATTTTTTTCTTTTTTATTTCCTTTCTATATATTTTTCAGTTTGTCCTTCGAGTTTTTATTTTTTATGTGAAATAGATTCTGTTTTCTTTTTGATGCGGCTTTTAAAAATTCTAATGTCGAATTTTATTTCTTATAACTTATTTACAGTTAGCTTACTGTGCTTAAATATTTGTTTCCTTATTCGCATTCACTCTCATCTTTTTATTTTTCGTTCCTGAAAATTCAAGTGCCCCATTATTTCCACTGGAATCTATGTGTTAACAGCCGATTTTTCCTGAAATATATACATAACCCAAGTTTAACCAAAGGTCTTTCCGGCAAGCACAAAAAATCTCTCGAGAAAAGTTCCTGAATAAAGTTCCAGCCTTATGAAAATTACTTTCTCTTATTCTGAATTTTCTCTTTTTTAAGTCTGCTTATCTTTTTCTGTTCATTTGCCGTCGTGGCTTTTATTTTTGCCCTGTATATCATTCCTGAATCAGTGATTTTTAAAGTAATTTACTCTAAGTAATGCTCCTGAAAGCTATTTGTTAAAATTATAACTTTAGGGCTACAGGAGTACAAAGAAAGTATGTAAGTCCAGCTTTGAGGATGTAAGTTCAAAAAAATAATCAATTATATAAATTTTTAAGGGATACTTTAAAGATTTGGCTCTCAAATGAAAACATGTTTAGATAGACTCTAAGCTAGCAGCTTTAAAAATAGGAAATGAAGAAATTTGATTTAGAAACTGGAATTAAATTTAAAAAATATGAAAAGAGATTTTAAGTGAATAAAGGGCTTGAAATTTAAAATATTTAATCCAAGGATGTTTCATTCTTAAGATCTAACTTGAGTTTTACTCAGGTTCCTTGTTTTTTATTTACGGCGTCTATTTATCCTTTATATTTTCGAAGAGTTTCTCTCTATAAAGAGTTTCTCCCTATAAGAAAATTCTAACCCTTTTATTCCCACTGGAAATATTGAAATCGATTTCCTCTGACCTTATCCTCTCTGTTCAAATTTTAATTTTTTTCTTTTCTGCTTTTTTCAAATCCTGTTTTTATTTTTCTTTTTTATTTTTCCTGTCAGACCTTTAACCTTCAGGCTTGCTTGCCTAATTTCGATAATTCTTCTGCACTTACGCCCTCGTGAACTACTTTTGCAATCCTCCGGACAAGACCTGTTGGGTCCTGAGACTGGAAAACATTCCTTCCAATGGCAACACCCCTTCCTCCGGCTTCGAGGGATCCTTCGATCATCTCCAGCAGTTCCTGTTCAGAGTCCATTTTCGGGCCGCCTGCGATAATTACAGGTACAGGGCATCCGTCAACTACTTCTTTAAAAGTTTCAGGGCTTCCGGTATAATTTGTCTTGACTATATCGGCTCCGAGTTCGGCTCCGATTCTAGCTGCATGTTTTACGACATCCACATCATATTCAGAGCGAACCTTTTTTCCGCGTGGGTACATCATTGCAAGGAGTGGAATTCCCCATTCGTCGCACTTTCCTGCCACATAGCCTAGCCCATGTAGCATCTCATACTCGTCTTCAGCCCCTATGTTTATATGAACGGATACCGCATCGGCTCCGACTTTTATAGCTTCTTCTACGGTTGTTACCAGAACTTTATGGTTAGGATCAACGGAAAGAGAAGTTGAAGCTGACAGGTGGATTATAAGACCAACATCATGTCCATACCCTCTATGTCCGTATTTGGCAAGTCCCATATGTCCGAGCACGGCATTTGCCCCACCTTCTGCTACCCTGTTTACAGCTTCCTGAAGGTTTTTAAGTCCTTCAATTGGACCTGCACCAACTCCGTGGTCCATAGGAATAATAATCGCGTTACCGGTATTTCGATTGAATATACGTTCCATCCTTACGGATTTACCTATTGCATTCATAGCTGCATATTACGAATTTGATGATATATATTTTGTCAGTATATTTCTGAGGACCCAAATATCAGGGTTTCTTTTGCTCACTTCCCACGAATCTAATACATGAGCCGGAGACTAAATAGCTTAAAAAATAGTTTATAAAAAGTTTAAAATAATTTAGAAAAAGCTTAAAGACTTTTTGATAACTTACTTTGTATTCTCGTTCTGATAGATCCCTGAATACCCTTTTTCTACTTCCGTGTCCAGGGTATAGAATAAAAGCTGCATAATTCTGGCGTCTTTTTTCAGCCTGAAGCCTGCAGTGTTGTAAACTACCAGCATCGACTCGCTACGGCCCCTGTATCCTGCATCCCATACCGCGGTTTCAAGGGTAGCTCCGCAGCGAATAAGGGTTGACCGCGGCTTTGCAATTGCAGCCAGGTTCATGGGAATATTTACAATCTCATTGAAAAGCACCTTGTAAATCCCAGCAGGCAAGTGAATCCAACCGTCGCTCTCAAATTCGAGTTTTTCCCCATCTGGAAGCTTTCTCTCTGAATTATCAAAATCCACAGCTCCAGAACCTTCTATTGTTTTCACTTCTTTCAGGGTAAGTTCAAGTCCGTTAGGCTGGATCTGAGTTTCTATATCAATGGCATTTTCAAGCAAAGGAGGTTTTGCCTGTATAAGTTTTCTCAGTTCGTTGCTGGATAGAAGCGTCATTGGAACCGTAATTGCAAAGGTTCTTTATTACTGTTTCGGATTTATCTCTGTGGATTTTATTGTTTTTTTGATTTTCTTTTATTACAATTACTAATATCATTGTCTTTATTATTTTAGACAGGAATTTATGAAAAGATTTATTCTTTTCAGGAAAATAATCACTATCTATCAAGATTTTCATATTAATGCTCAATCGGGTTTAATAAAGAGTTTACGAGAGGCTTTGAATGATAGCAAAAAGATCTATTGTATACGTAATTTTCTCTGTATTTTTCATCTTTTCAATAACAGGCTGTGCCTTGGCTGCTACGGGCACGTCGGATCTTTCCACAAAAGAAAATTCATGGAATTGCTCCAAGGAAATCCTAATTACTGAGAACACCGGTAAAACCCTACAAGGATACCCTGTCTCTGTTAGTTTGAACTCTTCTAATTTTAACTTCTCCGAGGCAAAAAATGACGGTTCAGACATTCGATTCTCCTCAGGAAATAGAACGCTCAATTACTGGATCGAAATCTGGGACCCTGAAAATGAAGAAGCTCTTATCTGGGTCAGGCTTCCGTCTCTCTCTGCAAATCAAACCGGTAAGATCCTCATGAGGTATGGAGACCAAGAGGCTGAAGCTATGAGCAATGGAGAAAAAACTTTTGACTTTTTTGATGATTTCGAGGGCAATAACCTCAACGAGCTTGACTGGAACGCTGAAAGTGCGGGAGGAGGCCTGGTTGAGGTTAAAAATGGGATCTGTAATGTCTCAGCTCCAAAGGTTCATGCATATGATTCCTCTATGATCTACAGCAAAGAAAATTTTGAAATTAATTCTATTTTTGTGGTCAAAAGAATGAAAGTCACCACAGGTGATGACAATAGAGGGCCTGTGCTGCAACAGGGTTTCATAGACCAGGTCGACAGTAGAAAAAATCAGATCAAGCATGAGACCGAGCTTGCCAATGAAAGCCGCGTAGACCTGGAGACAATTTACAGGAAGGAAAAAAATAATCTATATGATCTCACTGACGTCAACGTTCCTGAAGGAGAGTGGTATGTCTCAGGAATTGCCTGGTATGAGGAAAACGATACCCGCAAAGTATCCTGGTTTAAAAATGGTGTCCGTGACCCAAGAATGGACTTCGCCTCAAACGATTCGATAACCAATTTCCCAATGCATGTTTACCTGTATGCTGCTTCCTACAAAGACGCCTCGAAGAACACAGGCTATATGGCAGTCGACTACGTCTTAGTTCGGAAATTTGTCGGAACCGAGCCCACGGTAAAAATTATTTCGGCTCAGGGAGAAGGTAACGTTTCTTCAGAAAGCGTTTCTGAGAATAACTCTAAAAACTCATTGAGAGATAATTCTGAGAATATCTCTGAAAATAATTCTGAAAACATCTCTGAAAATATTTCCGAGCCTCAAGCCGATCTTGAATCCGAGATAAATTCCGAAACTTTCGCTTCTGAGGAAGCGGCTCAAACACAAAAAAATCTGAGTCAGAACAAGACCGGCACTCCAGAACTCTCATTCCCTGAATACAAGACCGGAATCTCTGGAATTAGACTTTCTTCCCCGTACGGGTTCGATTTCTATTCCCTGGTAAATGAACTTAACTCCTCGGGAATAGATACGATTTTCCTTAGTGTAGATAGCGAAGACGTATGGCAATACGAGCGCTTTGTGAAAATGGCCCATGAAAAAGGAATTTCCGTACATGCCGTGATTCTGGAAGATGTAAATTGCACAAAAACGGGAGCTGGTAACCTCTGCCAAAATTCTCTTGATACAGTACTTGGTTATAATGAAAAGTCCCTTGCTCCTTTTGATGGGATAGAGATCTACATAAACTCGTCTGCCTGGAAAGGTTCTGACGAAAGCGAAATCTATTACAAGACACTGTTTGAAACAGCCAATAAAGAGGCCGAAGAGAACTTATCTATCTCAGCAAGCCTTCCACTTAATTATACTGCATCTCATATGAAGGAAATTGCTCCTTTTGTCGATTCATTTGTTATAAGGGCTTATCCCGGTGAAACTGGAGAGCTTAATTCCGTTTCAGGTATTGTTGATGTCATTGCCCTTGAAATGGGAGAGATAAGAGGAGCGGGTTCAAGAGGAATAATAGAAATCTCTGTTGAAGAAGGCTTTATGGATAAATATTCAATACAGAAACTTTTTGCCGGTCTCGCAGATTATTATTCCAATGATTCAGCTTTCATGGGCGTCTCTATCTTTAATTACAATACCTATAAAGAACTGCCTCGAACAGAGCCAGAAGAGAAGGAGTTTCCAATTCCCGGATTTAACGCCCTCCCTGTAATTCTTGCAGGGCTTGGAGCGTTCGCCTTTTTAAAAGTAAAGAGGAGTTAAATCCAAAAATTGAGAGAAACTGAATTAAAAAAGAAATTAGAGCAGGGAAGAACAGGACAAAAGCTAAAAGAAGCATAATTCTTTCTTTTCTGTCTCCTTTTAATTTTTTATCTCTTCATTCTCTTTTTCTTATCTTTTTTCATCCTTTTTTTCTTTTCCTGATGGTTTAATGAGACAACTTACTTTTTAGATAAGAGAAATCTTTTTATGTTAATCGATCATTTATACTTTAGCCAATTTTGCATAAAGTCTGGATTTTTTATACATTTAAACGGGGGTTCTAGCATTAAAATTCTTGGATTGGTGGGTAGTCCTAATATCAATGGAAACACTGCAAAGCTTGTAAATGCAATTCTCGACGGAGCTGCTGAAAACGGTGCAGAAAAAGTAATTTACAATCTAGCTTCTCTAAATATTAAGGGTTGTGATGCCTGCTGCAGATGCCAGGAATCTGGTTGCTGTGCGATAGATGATGACATGCAGGAACTTTACCAGGAAATCCAGGCTGCAGACACTGTTGTACTTGGCTCTCCTGTTTACATGTGGCAGATGACTGCCCAGACTAAACTCTTTATCGATCGCCTGACAGCCTTCTTGAAACCTGATTTTTCGAGCCGGCTTGATAATAAAAAACTTATTCTTGTTTTTTCCCAGGGAAGTTCGGACAGGGATGCCTTCAAACCATATTTTGAATATACAGCCGGAATTCTCTACTACCTCGGTTTTGATGTTTTAGAAACCATTATTGCTGCTGGCACGGATAATCTTGAAGTCTCCTTCAGGCCCAGACTGCTTGAAAAATCAAGAGAGCTCGGAAAATTGGTCTCGACTACTCATCTGTCTGGCCCTGAATTTAGAAGAGGCGAATCAAGCTTGATCCCACTTATATGATTTCTCCCCTATTATTTTTCTTTTTACTTCCAATTTTTACCCTTTTAAGCCTGCTTTATCCCATTTAAATCGTTTTTCCTTCTAAGATTTTTCTATCAACTTCAACTACGAATGGATGTTTAGGAATAAACTTCGAGTTTTTCTTGAGATTTTCAACCATTTTTCCTTCATTATGTTTTGGTATCACTTATCTTTACCCATGCTTGTTTTTCATTACTTTTCCTTGCAATCTTCTACGTATTATTTATCCATTCGTGCTATTACTGGAAAAAAATAGCTTGAAAACTACGAAGATAAAGATAAATAGCCCAAATCCTATCTGGATAAGGACTTTTCCACGCTCAATAGGCTCTTTTTTGGCTTTAACAGCTCCGTAACAGACCTGACCCAGTCCAATTCCGGTGGGAAAGATTAGAGCCCACATATAGATCCAGCTTTTCAAATTTCCTGTTGTGTATTGATAAAGGAGAACCAAACCAAGCATGTTAAATGTCCAGCTCAAAGAAGCAAGCCATTCTCCTAGTTTATTTTCGGATTCCATAGCTGTAGCAAAGAAAAACATTCCAATTACTATGAGATAGAACGGCAGGATAAACTTTCCAAGGTTAATTTGTTTAAAAATGATAACTACAAAGACTGCTGCAAGAAGTATAAAAATAAATGCAGCGGTTATTATACTGTAGTCTTTCTCCCTTGTCAGATTGTCTCCCATGCTGACTCAAACCAACAAGTTCTATTCCAAGACATTATTTTATACCAAATATTATATAATTCCTTTTTATTTATTATCTCTATCTGACTACCGCACTTTATAATAAGCTACTTTTGTCATTTTATTTCTATGCGTATAATTTTTATTGGATCTCTATAAATGTAATTTATCATTTTATTCCATACACATACATTGACTCTACTTCTGAGTTCGCAATTGGTTTTTCCTGTATCGAAGAAACAGTAATATTTCTAAAACAACTACTTACATTCATAGGGGGTTTACAACTGGCACAGAAAGCAATCGAAAGATCCGAAGAAGAATGGAAAAAGGTACTCACACCTGAGCAATATCATGTCCTGAGGCAAAAAGGTACGGAAAGGCCTTTTTCCGGCAACCTGTACTATAACAAGGAAAAAGGAGTTTACACCTGTGCTGCCTGTGGGCAAGAACTCTTTTCCTCGGACACAAAATTCGAATCCGGAACCGGCTGGCCAAGTTTCTATGATGTGATTTCGAGTGACAGGGTAAAGCTCAAAGAGGATACCAGTTATTTCATGAACAGGATTGAGGTAGTCTGTTCTCGCTGCGGAAGTCATCTGGGCCATGTATTTGAAGACGGCCCTGTACCAACCGGAAAACGCTACTGCATTAATTCAGTTTCTCTTAATTTCAAGAAAGAAGGTGAAGAAGGCAAGAAAGGCGAAGAAAGAAAGTAAGAAATTTTTTGATCAATCATAACCGTTGAGCTACAACCGTTGGCCGCAACCGTTGCGCTGTTTGATCACGCCTCCACGTCGTTTTCGCTCAAGCCTTTTTTGAAAAAGGCTTGTGATAATCTGCCGACCACCTCGTTGCTTGAATTTTCGCTCAAGCCTTTTTTGAAAAGGCTTGCAGGCAAGCAATTTTTTAAAAGCCGTAAATAAGTCTAATTCCATAAGTTACAGATTTTAAGGTTGGGGAGAGGAGGTTCAGATAAAACTTGAGACTGGAAAAGAAACATGTCGAGATAATTGTATCTTTAATCTTTTTAATTTCTTATCTTTTATTTTTCAATCTTTTATTCCTCATTGAGGGATTAGGCCCTTCTATCTACGCCCCAGGCACACTAATTTTTGCCCTCCTTGGGTACTGGCTAGGTGGTTACCTGTATGATAGGTATTTCAAGTGAAAAAGTCCAATCAAGGAAAAAGTATTCTGATTACTACTTGATATGTGTCTATATATAGATTTTTCTGAACTTGGGTTTTCATAATATTTATTATAGATTATAACAATCTATTGAATAGATGTTAAAAGCAATAATTTTTGATGTGGATGGGGTTCTTGTAGATTCCATGCGTTTCCAGGCCGACGCCTGGGTTAAAACCTTCAAAGAAATTGGTATTACCATAACTAGGGAGGATATTTACGAGCTCGAAGGCTCAAACAACAGGAGGTTAATTAAATCAATTTTTGAAAAGGTCGGAAGAGAGCCTGAGCCTTGGCATTTAGATCAACTGCCTGAGAGGAAACGTGAGGTTCTTGAGTTTGATCAGATAAAGCCTTTTGAGGGTATTCTGGATTGCCTTAAGGAGTTGAAACGACACTTCAAGCTCGCTATGGTTTCCGGATCTCATGTCGATACAATAAATAAAATTATTGATAAATATTTTTCGAACTGTTTTGAGGTCATAATTACCGGGAGCGACCTGGAATATGGGAAACCTGATCCTGACCCTTACCTTAAAGCCCTTGAAATGCTTGACCTGACAAAAAACGAGTGTGTAGTAATTGAAAATGCGCCTTTAGGGATAACTGCCGCCAAGAGAGCAGGGCTTTACTGTGTTGCAGTTGCAAGTATGCTTGAGCCTAAAAAAATAGAGCATGCAGATCTTGTGCTCGAAGACCATGCTGCTCTTCTCGATTATCTGAAGAGCCTCATTGCATGATCATAGATTTTTTCCAGATTGTTTTCTTCACTCAGCCAGGTTGGTAGAAGTATTGCGGAAACTGAAAAGAGTTTTCATAAATTTTTTCTCTAAACTCTTTTTCAAGCATTTCTCTTACAGCACGAGGCCCATCTAGTTCTCTGGCAAGTTTTCAAATTAACTATTTATGGAACAAATCACAGCTAAAGAATCTTAACAATTGAAAATAGGTAATATCAGGATCAGTATGTAAACTGAATATTCTCAAAGCTGAGCATTAGAATGCTCGTTTTGTAAATAATCATACAATTGAAATTTTTCTGGTAAAAATAGTCTAAAAACTTGAGCTTTATGATTTATTGGGCAAGTACTGGAACAGAGTTCATCTGTAAAATTTAACTTATTAGTTCTTAAAACGGGATCATTTTGAAAATTCAATAATTATAGAAAGAAAGTAACATGGGAGAGTTGTCTAAACTCCTTACTGATGGCACGGTTTTTTAGTCTGTTCGTATATTTTTTGTCCCACGCTACTAATTATCGATACTCCTCTCTTATATATATGTTTTTCCTTTTTCTATGTAATTATTAAATTAAATATGCTCTTCTTCTCTGGGAATATATTTTAGTCCTAATATTTAATTTTACTATATTACGTCAAAATTATCTTATTTTTGTAGTAATATTCTTTATATTAATTTAATTTTTGATTAATCTGCTAACTGGGTGAATCTCCCTCTGAACCTACTGCCTGAATCCCACAAATCTTCTTAAAAGATTTTGCCCGCAAGCTCAAAAAAGGCTTGAGCGAAAAAACCCCGCAAAGAAATGGCCGGCGTGATCAACCGGCTCAACGGTTGCGGCTCAACGGTTGCGTTTAAGAGTACTGGTGTATAATAAAAAGGAACTTTGTGTGAGTTTTCATGTCCTTGTGATTATAAGTTCTGGTTGAACTAAAACGCAAGTATATCAAAATTATAAGGGGTGCAGAGAATACAGAGGAGACACAAGTCATGCAAAAACAAAGGCCAAGACGGCGAGAAATATAAACGAATCTGTGTATTCTAAGCTAGTTCTCAAAAAGAAAAAGAGAACCGGAGGATTCGGCTTAGAAGCCGTAGTTCTCCGGCAGGAAGACTTTAACTTCACTCTTGTATTTTGTAAGACAGTCGTCCATGAACTTGTCCATGTCGTCTGGAAGAGATTCGAGAGCTGCCTTTGCGTCTGCGAGGGCTTTGGCTTCGAATCTGGAGAGCTCGAGCTTGTCAGCTGCACCTTCTTCGACAATCTTGCAACATTCGACTGCAGCGTTCTTTGCTCTGAGGTAGATATTGTCTCCGTCCTTTACAATTGCCTGACCGACTCTGTAGGCGTTGTCGTATGCAAGGACGTATGCCTGTGGGTCTCTGTATCTGTCGGAGAGCATAAGGAGGTCCCTGAGAACCTTGTCGTTCTTGGTTTCAAGAGCGGTGTTCATGAGAGCGCAGTCGTATGCAAGGGACTCGGACCAGCACTGAACAGTTGTACCGCCGAATTCACCGTGGTACTCAACAGACTCATTGGACCAGCAGTCACAGCACTGCATGACCAGGTTACCCATTACGTCAGAGTGGGCACAGGTTGAGGTTTTGCCTTCCATGGTCATTGGCATACCTGTGATGGCTTTAACAATGATGTTTTCATATCCACAGTCCTTACCAGGGCCGACAGCACCGCATTCATATGCAACGAGGGATCTGGGGGCGGAAATTGCCCTTGCGAGGATTGCGAGGGTGTGAGCAAGGTTCTTGTCGAGCAGTCCGCCGCCAATGAACATTGCAGTGTTTGCCTGGGCGCAGTCTGTGTCGCCTGATGCTACAGTTCCGGTCTTCTTTGCAATTGCTGCGATGTCGGACCAGATGAGTTCCATATCAATGGAACCGAGACAGCCGATTGAATAGAGCATACCAGCGATATCGTTTCTGAGAACTGCGTAGTCGAAAACTTCCTTACCACCCATGCTCTCAACGGCCAGAAGGTCAGCGCCTGCCTTAGCGCATTCTTCGAAGGCTTCGAGGAAGACAGAGTACTTGTCGCCTCTGAGCTGGAGGAAATCCCTGTTCTCACGGATGTCACCAATGGTGTGGCGGAGTGCGCACTTTATTCCGTATTCATCGTGGAACTCTTCCATGATGGTTTTCTGAGCGTGTGCAACTTCTGCTCCCCAGGAGGGGTTGTTGGACATCTGCTGAACGTGTTCGGTTTCGAGAATAACTGCTGGGAAACCAACCTGAACCATCCTTGACATAATGTCAGTGGTGATCCTCTCGTATTCCTTTACGAGTTTTTCCTTGGATGCACCGGCTTCAGGTCTTGGGGCATAGTTAATTTCAGGAATTGTGTAGCCT
>NZ_DAGK01000017.1:29687-37170 GCF_002495725.1 Methanosarcina sp. UBA411 | reverse complement strand
TGAACCATCCTTGACATAATGTCAGTGGTGATCCTCTCGTATTCCTTTACGAGTTTTTCCTTGGATGCACCGGCTTCAGGTCTTGGAGCATAATTAATTTCAGGAATTGTGTAGCCTGTACCGATTTCGAGGTCGAGGCCTGCCTTTACCGGGTATTTGGATACGCCGAAGGTCATTTCGTCTGCGCTTGCGTATGCCATTGAAGTATATCTTTTTGCTGCCATTTAACTCACCTCAGTGCTTGTGGAATTTGTCTCTTAATGCTGCGATATCTGTAGTACCTGCAACTATTGCGTCAGCAACCTTGGGTGCATCAGCTGCTTCTTCACCATATATGCCGAGTGCATACTGAGATACGAAGTCCTGGTTAACTGCACCGCCACCGCACACGAATGGAATCTTATATCCTTTCTCGAGGAGTTTGTCGTTAACTTCCTTGAATGCATACATGGTGGTGGTCATTAGAGCAGTACCTGTGACCATAATTGGGTTGTTTGCGGCAACTGCTGTAAGGACTTCGTCCACAGGGACGTCCCTTCCGAGGTCAACTACACTGTATCCGTTTGCTCTGAGGAGAGCGGTAACGATGTTCTTACCAATGTCGTGAACGTCACCTTCTGCGACGTGACAGACAACGGTTCCCTTGGTTACAGGGGCAGCTTCAGAGTTTTCCTTACAGAATTCGATACCTTCGAGCATGGCGTCAGCGGACATCATGACATTTGGAAGGAAAATTATACCTTCATCATAGAGTCTTGTGACAACGCCCATACCGACCATGAGAGCGTCATCGATAAGAGTAATTGGGTCCTTGCCTGCATCGATTGCAGCCTGGAGACCCTCGATAACGTCATCTTCTTCTCCCTCGAAGATGGCCTTTGCGATCGGGTAGATCAGTTCGTCTTTAGGATAGATCTCTTCTGCGGCTTCTTCAGGCGTCATTGCCTTTTCCAGAGCCACATTGTATCTGGTTAAAACCTTTTTCAGACTTGCCTCTGTAAAGTCCAACATATTTTTAAACCTCCGTTTTGGTTTTTGGCAAAAAGGTCTCTACCGTTACCGGGTCTACAGCCCTAGGTATATTCGGTATCGTGAGGTTCCGGCTTTCCCTCCATGAAGTCATTTCTTTTGGGTATTCAGGTCTAAAAAATCTGCAACGAGTCCGTTCTATTGGATTCTATCTCCAGATTTCCTCAGTATCTACCAGCGAAAGAATTTTCTTCTTCTTACCGGAACTTTTCCTTTTTGATTGATTTGCGTGTCCGTTAATTCTGACACACTTATACAACATAATTAGGGGAAATTATCACATATACCATAACCGATGAAAATATTTTTCTGGTTTTTACAGAGCAATAAGGGGTCTGAAATTTTAAAGTAATTACACAGCTTTTTTCCCTGGAATTATTTGCCATCTCTTTTCCTGATAAACAAGTCTTAAATTTTTGAAGTCACTCTTCTAAACATCTAGACTTCTTCTAAATGCGTGGATAAATTACATAATGACTTTTTTTGAACAATGCGATTATTCAGATAAATCCGATTAAAAATTTCAATGTTCATGTTGTACTCTTTCAATTTCACATCCTCTAATTATTTTAGTTAGTAAAAAAACTAACGATTTCAAAATACATCTTAAGCTATCGTTTTTATGGATGCCTGTAATTTTTCAGGAACTCACATAATTATGTTGCCTAGACTTTTTTGCGTTTAAAATTATTCATCCAAATACTTTTATATAAATGGGTGTATCGATTATCCCTGTAATATGGCACAAACGCTTCTTCCTGTTCAGGTTGTACAGAATCAGACTGGAACTCGAATTTTCATCCGTCTTCGTGCGGAGATTTTAGTGTCAAATGATACAGAAATCCTATATCTACATAAAAATGCGATAGAAGTGGTTTGAATGCAGCATGAGTTAATAGATGTCGTATTTCGTTCCCAGAAACGAAGAGATCTCCTTTTACTTTTGGGAGAGGAACCAAGAACAATGGAAGAAATTAAGACCCTCCTTGATGTTTCTCCCACGGCTATCTTACCCCAAATCAAAAGGCTTACAGACAGTGACCTTGTTATTCAAAAAAATGGCAGCTATGAATTGACAGATATGGGGGATCAGGTCTTTAAAAGAGTTAAATCTCTTGTCAATGTCCTTATTTTACTCGAGAGAGACAATTACTGGATCGAACACGACCTAAGTGGAATTCCCCCGTATCTCCTCAACAAAATAGGAGACTTGAAGGACTGCAAGCTGGTTGAACCCGATCCGAGCCAGATTTTTGAACCGAGTACAGAACTTTTGGAATTCTTCTCTTCATCACGTTATTTGATGGTGTTCTCATCCTTTTACAGGCCTGAATTCCTTCCCCTTTACACAAGGCTTGCAAGGCTCGAGTCAGATGTCACTCTTATTTTCACGGAGTCGGTACTCGAAAAAATTATGCAGAATTATGAAAAGAAAATAAGAAAATTTACTACGCTGCAAAACACTGAACTTTTTGTCTGTAATGATGGGGTCAAGCTGGCTGAACTTATGGTTTCAGACCGTGGGATGATGATCTCTCTCTTTGACAGCAATGGGAGATTCTATTATGATTACATGTCCTGTTCCGAACCTGAGGCTATAAACTGGGCAAAAGGTCTTTTTGAGTTTTATAAATCAACAGCCTGGCAGATCGAGAGTGAACAATATATTGATAACTTTATGTGTACAGCAGAAAGTGAAACTTTTCTGGAATCCATGTTGCTCAGCCTGCACTGATAAATAAGGCAATTCGTAAGGCAGTTTGTAAGGTAATTTGTGAGCCAATCGGCAAGGTAATTTGTACATATGTAAATTCAAAGTTAAATTTCCAACCAAATCCAGATCCGATTCCAGAATCCTTTTCAGGGAGTTAAATTGAATGAGTACAGAACTTCAGTTAATAGACACAATTTTTTTTTCGGATAAAAGAAAAAATCTGCTTTTACTTCTGAAGGACGGGCCAAAGACAATCGAAGAAATCAAGAAAGGACTTAAAGTCAGTTCCAGTCCTATAATGGCTCAGATCCGCATCATGCTTAAGGAAGGGCTGCTGGTGCAAAAAGAAGATTGTTACAGCCTCTCTGTAAAAGGAAAACTCATTGTCCCAAAAATGGAACCTCTTCTCTCCACTTTCCAGGTTTTCGACGAGAACCATGATTATTGGGCAAGACAGAATTTACGGACTCTTCCTCCTCACCTACTGGATAGGATTGGAGAACTCGGGAGTTGTAAAGAGCTTTTACCTGAGAAAACTCATATTTTTGATTATCCTCCTGAAATTATGGATCCTCTTTACAGCTCCAGGACAGTTATGGAAATTTCTTCAATTTTCCGCCCTGGGTATCCAAGTCTCTATCTGGACCTTGCAAAAAGAGGTATTGAAGTCTCGCTTGTTCTGGAAAGGCCAATTTATGAAAAATTGGTTTCCGATTACAGGGCAGATGTGGAAAAATTCTTAAATCTTAAAAACACAGGCCTTTTTGTTTGCGACCAGAAAATTGAGCTTGCTTCCAGCATTGTTACCGATCGCTTCCTCTCCCTTTCCATGGTCTCTAAAGAAGGAAGGTACTACAACCACGAAATGGTAAGTTTTGAGAAAAGCGCCCTTGTCTGGGGGCAAGAACTTTTTAATTATTACAAAGATTTGTCTGAAAAGATAGCCCGAATTTAATTTTTGCTAAATTAATTTTTAGCTAACTTGATTTTTATCAATTTGATTTTTTAACCAATTTGATTTTTTGTTTCTTGTTTAACCTGGGTTAACTTTAGTGAGCCTGAACTGAATTCTATTATAACAAACTTTTTACTCATTTCGGTTGATGTTGATTTAAACTATTTAAAATAAGTAAAAATTAAAGGGAGAAACTCCCTTTAATTCAGACTATGTTCTTCATATACGTTTTAAGCAAAGTTGCAGATTTAGTTAAATGATTAGCTCCAGATTCAATTCAGTTTGAGAGAACTCCATTGAATCCTTAAGCTTTTCGACATCATTTTCCTGTAACTTTTTTATTAAATTTTATACCTGCGCCTTTTTATATTCTTTTACATCTGATTGCACAAATTAAACCGACAACTACGCCGATTATGCCAAATCCAGGTGACTTCGGATTTTCTGCACCTGTTTCACTTGAAGTATTGCTCTCATTATTACTTCCCTTACTATCTGCTTCTGTTTGAGTAAGTTCTGTTGTTAATGTGCTTTGCTCTCCTGTTATCACGAAAGAAGAATAGCCAGGCACATTTGCTGTGAAATGCAGGGACTGATCGTCCTCATTTGTAAGGTTTACTGGTAACTTCATCCATTCTTTATTTTTGTTATCGTACTTATAAAGCACAATAGAAGACGAATTGATGTTATTTTCCTGAATCCAGGCCTTTTCAACCTTGAAGCTTATGGCTGCATTTCGAATATCGCCAGAATCTCCATAACCACCGTTTCCTACCCACACATTAAAGGACTTATATACATTTCCTTCTGGAAGTTCTGTAACAAGATCAGATTTGTTTTTGAGGTTTTCAACAATTGCTGTCGTTTTACCCATTGTCTTTTCTGACTCAAAGCTAATATAATCAACAACGGTTACATTATTTGTAAAGTTGAAATATACAAGCTTCTCACCAGGAATGAAAACTCTAGCTGTATCTTTAGCTTCAACATTCTTCTGAGGCTCAGGAGATCCACCTGCAGATCCACCGGATGATCCAGAGCTGTGATGACTGCCGCCAGAGCTACTGCTTCCAGTGTCTTCAATCCCCTCTACAGGCAACTCTGTTAAATTCTGAGCGGGTATTTCTGTTTGATTTCCAATTTGACTCTCATTAGGTGCTTCAGTTTGATTCTCATTAGGTACTTCAGTTTGATTTCCAGTTTGATTCTCATTAGGTGTTTCTACAGGCTGCTCCGGTGTTACTATATTTGATGATACAATGGCTGCATGGTCAATTTCTTTCTCGTTTAATATGACTTCATCTTCTGCTATACCGTCTCCATCTGCATCGTAGTGTGTTTGAGAAAAGCCTGTTCCGTCAGGTTTAGCCCAATAGTTTCCTGCAATATGAGGGCCACTTATTATATTCGCAGCGGCTGTTTTTGTAGTATTCCAGGTGTTAGGGTAATTGTGATTACTGCCAAAAATCACATTTACTGTGTTATTGAAGTAATTGTTATAAATTGTGCTACCGCCATATGAATTATCGTAAAGGCCACACTTTTTGTTAAAGTTTACATTATTACCAACAATAGTAGCACGAGCTTCGTACATTAAGGCTATTCCATTATCATTTTCTTTGATCATATTGTTTTCAATATTTGCATTCCCTAAATCTCCCACAACGACTCCTGTTCTACAATTTGAAATTGTATTGTCTTTGACAGTAGCGCTATAGGATTCACCGATATCAATTCCAGAATCACAACTTGAAATTTCATTATTATTTATCGTAAAGGTAGAGTATATACTGGTGCTAACGGCAGTATTATAATTCTCTATTTTATTTTTTTCAATTGTACAGTCAGCATAATCATTGAGATTTATTCCGTAAGAATTATCTGTGCCTTTTAAAGTAAAGCCTTTGATAACTGTCCCCTGTGCATCACTTTTAAGATCAAAACCATCTCCTTGAATTATTGTGTCTTCAGGATTACCTGATTGAGACATAATTACTAGATTTTCTGTATTGAGGACAATGTTTCCATTGTAGGTTCCAGGCTCTACAATTATTGTATCACCTGGCGTTGCGTTATCCACTGCAACCTGTATGGATTCACCGTTGCGTACTATTATCTCGGTTGCAGCACCTAGTCCAGAACCCATTATTAATATTAGAAAGACAGATAACAGCGCCATTATGCGATTATATTTTGTTATTTTCCACACAATTAACACCTGACTAAAATACATTTTTTATTTTTGATCTCAATCAACATCAAAAACTCTCACATTTTACTGATGCAGATTTGTGATTAGGCTGTGAATATTATCCAGTATGAAAACATAATACTCCTTTTCAAAATACGAAATCAGTATTTAGTTCCCAAGCTTATCACTAATATATAAAATTGCCTATATTTCCAATATTATTTCTTTTATTACTAAAAATAATCTCCTGTTAGAAAGCTATTTTCTTAAGGCACCAGTTTTAATCCTATTGTTAATGTCTTAAGCTTATTTATCCAATGTTTTATGTAGCCTCATTTTTCTATAATAATTAAAACCAATAAAAAGAAACATTGTTGTTTCCTGCAATGACTTAGCAGATTCAAATCTATATAATATTTCAATACAGATACAATAGCAGACAATCAAAAACAAAAAATATTGAGAAAATTAAACTCCATGTAATAAAGTATAATTCTATAAAACGAGACAGACTAGAAATTGAAATAAAAATAGCTAATTACCTGCATACGCGCTATAATTACAATATAAGAAAATAATTGCATATAAAATATTGAAAAAAGAAAATTATTTTCTGAATAAAATGTTTCTTGTTCCCAAAGCTTGAAATAACCTTAAGTTCCACCTTACTTAATCAATGAAAAAGCAAGGTTTTCCTGCAGTAGCTGACGAAAATACTGAAATCCTTATTCTCGGGTCTCTTCCGGGTGACGTTTCTATCAGGAAGCATCAATACTACGGGCATCCAGGCAATGATTTCTGGAGGCTCCTTGGCAATATTATCGGAGAAGACCTTCAGGGTATGGGTTACCAAAAACGGCTTGATACTCTGAAACGTAATAAAATAGGGCTCTGGGATGTCTTTAAAGCCGGAAAAAGGGAAGGAAGCGAGGATTCCAAGATAAAGAACCAAGAGATAAATCAATTTTCAATCCTGAAAGAAATAGCCCCGAACCTAAAGCTAATTCTTTTTAACGGCAAGAAATCCGGAGAATACGAACCGATTCTAAGGGCAATGGGGTATGAAACAAAAGTCCTTCCTTCTTCAAGCGGAGCAAACCGGCGATTTCTGAAAAATAGGAAGTCAGAATGGGAAGCAGCTTTCAAGCGTTGATTAAATTTTCTTTACCTGACCAGCTTTGTGCCCTCCTTCCGAATACCCGGTTTTGTTTGCAGACTTTATTTAAAGCGTTGAGCTCCGGTTTTCAAGGTTATTCTACCGTTATGGCTTCATTGGGGCAGGCTTCTTCACAGGCTCCACAATCTACACATTCGTCTTCATCGACGACTGCACAACCTTCGTCCTCATCAATAGTGATTGCTTCTACAGGGCATTCCTCCACGCAAGTTCCACAGCCTGTACATTCTTCTTTCTTGACTTTTGCTGGCATTTTATGGCTCCTTTATTTTTTCTAAATTTTTTCTTTACTTTTTTATGCTATTCTTTCAGATCAGTATCTTAAATCTGTATTTTCAAAGCACATCTGGGATTTAGAGGCCAAATTAGTCTGAAATCCAGATGAATCTTAAGTTCAGGTTAGTCTGAAGCTCAGGT
>NZ_DAGK01000017.1:27193-29486 GCF_002495725.1 Methanosarcina sp. UBA411 | reverse complement strand
TAGTCTGAAGCTCAGGTTAGTCTTAAATTCAGATTAGTCTGAAGTTCACGTAAGTCTAAAATTCAGGTTAGCCTGAAATCTATATGAGTCTGAAGTCAAGGTTAGCCTGAACCTATTTTTAATTATGTCATTTTAAATATATAAAATTGAGCGTATATATTTCCCAATCCATTTTACCGGCAAAATTTCCTTTATATTCTTTTTTCACTCGCCGATAATTTGGGCTTTTTCCAGCCTATTCAGGATTTCAAGCAGCTTCTTTTTGAGCCTGTTTGCTTCCCGAATCTGCCTGAGATAGGCTTCCCACTCTTCTTTCTTTCCAATAGATTCCAGAGTCTTCTTTATTTTTCGGAGGTATATTGATGCTGCTTCATATGAGCTTACTTTTGTTTTGGAGATCAGATCTTCTGCAATGTTTTTCCAGATCTCAATTGCAATCGCAGGATATTTTTCCTTTACTGTATTTGCAATTTCATCTTCTAAGATGGACTCGCGGGATTTGTCGGCTTCGCCTTTGCTACTTTTAAGCTCTTCATACCAATGGACTACTTCGTCAGCATCATTTTCTTGAATAGCTATACGTATCAACAGGTCAAGGACAGGAGGTTTAATTTTTTCTAATGAGCTCTCCAGTAACCCTGTTTTCGGGAGAACGCCAGGAAGGATTGAAAGTTCTTCAGCAATTTTGGGCTGGTTAACTGGCAACTCTCTGCATCTCAAGTACTTGAGGGCAGCCTCTCGAATCTCCGGCCATTTACCGATTTTTTTAGCGGCTTTCTGCATCTTAATATAGCTGGGCAGTTGGGGAAATCTGAAAAACTCTTCCGTTTCAAGGGCAGCTATGAAAAGCCAGTTTTCCTCTTTTTCCTTAAGTTCAATAAGGATTTGCAAGAGCTCGTAGGCAGTGCCAGGTTCATATTTTCTTAGTTCTTTGATTCCTCTATAAATCCATTCTTCGGCTTTCTTTTTTTGCCCGGAATCAAGCAGCTCTCTGACAAGCCTTGTATAATTGCCTGTTCTTTCAGCTTCGAGCTCGGAGATCGGGATAATCTCTTCAGAAATCCCGGCTTTTCTTAGGGCTTCTATAAGCCTGTCAACAACATAGTCTCGTTCCCAGGATGAGTCATATAGGACATCTTTTTCTTTTTCAGCTTCTTGTAATCGGACTTTTAGGACTTCTGCAAATAGCCTCCATTCTTCCTGAGTATGGGCTTCTTTCCAGAGAGCAGGTTCATTAAGAATGCTGTAGTCGTCTTTTAGCTCAAGCTCAAGGGCATAAAGCATTTTCTCATGTGCAAGAAGAGAGGATTGAGATAAAGCTCTGAACACCACATCCATGCAGTCGGAGATTTGTGTTCCTATATCCCCTTCTTCGTCATATTCTTCAATTTCTTTATACCGGTCCATGAGTTCTTTTCCAATATCAAGCAGCTCGTCAGGATGGCCTGAATCAAGGAGGCTTTCCATCCGAACCTGCACCTCTGAAAAATCAGGTAGATCTTCGCCTTCGTAACTCCAGAAATCAGAGCTCTTCACTTTTCTCCAGAGCTCGTCCAATTCGGAATAGATACCCCCAATAACTCCTTCCAGATTTTCGGATGAAAAGCTCTGGCGCTCTCTCAGATACTTGCCAAGTGTGCTGTCTTTTTTTGCAAACGTTGTTAGTATCTCGATTAATTCCGGTTTTTCCAGCTGTTCCAGATATTTGCGGAGAACCAGTGAAGATTCTTCATCTTTGGAGGCTTCGTAAGTTCATGCTCCTGCAAATCCTCTCTTGGATCTTTTAATAAGGAGGTCTTCATCAGTAACAACCGGCACATCTTCCCCCTGCTCTATAAGATCGAGATATTCAAGTACGGCTGCAACTCCGTGTTTGCAGTCATGTCCGACAGGACAAGTACAGACCGAACTCAGTTTTCCATTTTCCAGAGATACTTCTGTGAAATACTCTATTGTCCCCTCTACCCGTGCGACCAGGCTGCCTGAGAAGGTGCATTTGATTTCCTTTACCCGCCCTTCTTCCTGATACTTGATCCCCTTTGCAGTGGCTTTCTCTCCAGCCCAATCCTGGAGATCACTCCATTTAAGTTCCTTGAAGTTCCGGGCAGTTTTGTTTTCTGGCATATGCGATTATTTTTATCGATAGGTAATATAAAAATGAACTTGTGGCTCTGTAACCCTCTCTAAATCAGCTACAATAGGTTGAAAATAAGAAAGTAAAAACAGGTTAGGCTATTCAGCTCAAATTAATGAATATTCTTTATTTCAGAGGATTTCTACAAAGCCGAAAATT